>DASYIL010000140.1:0-23330 GCA_035997545.1 Pseudonocardiaceae bacterium | reverse complement strand
GCGCCCCCGGCAGGACTCGAACCTGCGGCCTAGCGATTAGAAGTCGCTTGCTCTATCCGGCTGAGCTACGGGGGCTGGAGCGCGGGTGCGCGCCTGCGAGCAGGGTAGCGAGGGGCCGCGGGCCAGGGGAGCGGGCGGGTTCTCGCCGTGCTCGCCTAGTCTGGCGCGTGTGAGCACCGAGGCAACCCCACGCCACGCTGCCGTGCCACGCGCCCGGTTCGGCGTGTTGGTCGCAGTTGGAGTGCTGCTGGCGACGGCTATCGGCGCTGGGCTGGTGGTTGTCTTGGACGGTGACGGACTCACCGGGCTGGGATTGCCCGATCCTGGGCTGCTCACCCGGGCCGGGTTGCCTGTCATGCGGGTGCTGTCCGAATGTGCTGCGGTAGTCACGGTTGGGTCGCTGCTGTTGGCGGCGTTTCTGGTGCCGCCGCAAGCCTCCGGCTACCTCGATACCGGTGGCTACGCGGCCGTGCGCACGGCGCGGATCGCCGCCCTCGTCTGGGCCTTGACCTCGGCGCTGATGGTCCCGCTGCTGGCCGCCGACGCGGTGGGCCGCCCGGTGATCGAAGTGCTGGACCCGCGGCTGTTGGCAGCACTGATATCTGAGCTGTCTCAGCCTGGGGCCTGGGCGCTCACCGCGGGGATAGCCTTGGTGCTGGCGGCGTTCTGCTGGATCGCCTTGACCTGGGGCGCGGTGGTGTGGCTGTGCGCGCTGTCCCTGGTTGGGCTGACGCCGGTGGCGCTGACCGGGCATTCCTCGGCGGGCGGCGCCCACGACATCGCCACCAGCAGCCTGCTCTATCACTTGGTGGCTGCCGCGCTGTGGGTCGGCGGCCTGGTCGCGCTGCTGGCGCACCTGAACCGCCGGGGTGGCCACGCCGGGCGGGCCTGCGCCCGGTTCTCCCAGCTGGCGCTGGTCTGCTGGATCGTGATGGCCGCCTCCGGGGTGATCAACGCGCTGGTCCGGGTCACCCCCGGCCAGTTGCTCACCACCTACGGGCTGCTGGTGCTGGGCAAGGTGATAGCGCTGCTGGTGTTGGGGGTGTTCGGCTGGCTGCACCGTCGTGGCGCGGTGGCGGCGGTGGTCGAGCGCGGCGATCGCGCCGCCATCCTGCGGTTGGGTGGCGTCGAGGTGCTCGTCATGTTCGCGACGATTGGGCTGGCGGTGGCGCTGAGCCGGACCGCACCGCCCGGCGGCATCGCCGCCCGGCCCACCCGTACTGAGGTGCTGCTGGGCTACGACCTGGCCGGTCCGCCCACCCTGGAGCGGCTGCTGGTGGACTGGCGTCCGGACCTGGTGCTCGGGGTCGCCGCGGTGGTGCTGGCCGGCTCCTACCTTGCCGGGGTGCGACGGTTGCGGCGGCGCGGCGACCCTTGGCCGGTGGGCCGCACGGCGGCCTGGCTCAGCGGTTGCACGGTCATCCTGATCGCCACGTCGTCGGGTGTCGGTCGGTACTCGATGGCCATGTTCAGCGTGCATATGGGTGTGCACCTACTGCTGTCGATGCTGGCCCCGATCCTGCTCGTGCTTGGCGGACCGGTGACGCTGGCGCTGCGGGCGTTGCCCCCGGCGGGGGCGGGCAACCCGCCGGGACCGCGGGAGTGGCTGGTGGCATTCACCCATTCCTGGGTGGTGCGGATGTCCACGCACCCGTTGATGGCCCTGGGCATGTACATCGCGTCGTTCTACGTCATGTACTTCACCGGCCTGTACGACGCCGCCGCGCCGTCACACTGGGCGCATCTGGTGATGAACATGCACTTCCTGCTGATGGGTTACGTGTACTACTGGGTCATCGTCGGTATCGACCCGGCCCCCCGCCGGTTGGCTCACCTGGGCAAGCTCGGCCTGCTGCTGGTCGCCATGCCCTTCCACGCGTTCTTCGGGATTTCGCTGATGGGCTCGGCCACGGTGATCGGTGGCGATTTCTACCGGTCACTAGCCCTGCCCTTCGTGCCCGACCTGCTGGCCGACCAGCACACCGCCGGGGCGATGACGTGGGCCGCGGGCGAGATCCCGATGGTGGTGGTGCTGGTGGCGCTGCTGGTCCAGTGGTCGCGGACCGACGCCCGTGAGGCCCGCCGGTTCGATCGGAGGGCCGAATCAGACGGTGAGGCCGAGCTGGTTGCGTACAACGCGCTGCTCGCCCAGCTGGCCGAGCGCCGTCCGGCCGGCGACAACAAGGTCGTGACGAACGATCCAGGTTGAGGTGTCACTGCTCCTGGTGGGTCGGAGCAGCCCGACCGTCACCGAAGCGTTCACCCGCCCGTTCCCGGCAGGGCAGGTGGGACGGAAGCGTCGGTAAAGCAACGGATCACGTCAGACCCCTTGGCGAGTCGTGCTAGTAATGCCCTGGCGTCGTCGCCGGTCAGCGCCGGCTGCCACAGCTTGCGCACGAGATCGAGGTACACCGTGACTCGTCGGGCTCGGTGACCCATACCTCGCCGTGCGGCAGTTCGACATCCACGACCGAGGTTTCGTCGTCCCCCAGCTCGTCGTACACATTCACGTCGCACCAGGGAATGGCGGACACCGGCTGGCCCAGCGGGATAATGCCGAGCTTTACGTTCGTCAGCGTCGATACTGAGACGGTCCGGTCGTACTGCGCTGCCATCACTGCCCGGTCACCGGCGGGCCAGCGAAGCGCAGCCTTGTGAGGCGACGTTCTCCTCAAGGCGTGACCGATGGCGCTGGGCCGCAGGTCGTGCCCGGCCGGAATGTCCCGCTGACCAGTGGGGTCAACCAACTCAAGGAGGCGCCGGGCGTACTCGGCGGTCTGAAGTAGGCCGACTGCGGGCCTCGGAACTCCCCGAGACCGCCGCCGCCCACGCATCGAGCTCCGCGAGGGACAGCAGTGACTGGCCAAGCTCGATCCGGGACACCCGCGCGTTGCTCGATCCGGCTGAGCAGCGAGGGCTTGGGTCGCTAGCCCCGGCAGCGATCGAAGCCGGCGCAGCTCTGGGCCGAGGCGCAGCCACTGTGGTGGGGGCTGTCGGGACATCCGATCTTTCGTCGGTTAGTCGGTCGGTCGGAGATCGTGCACGGCCAGGAATTCGTTGAGCGGACCCGCCACCTCCCAGGCCGCCGCGGCGGTCTGAGGGTACTCGGCGATCACGCCGAGATCGGTCACCAGCTTATGGTCACTGGCCTGCCCACCTCGTCATACAACATAGTGATCGCGTAAGGTTGATCCTCGGCGGCATCGAACAACCAAAAGTCCTCGGTGAGAGAGGCGACCTGGTCGGTGCGCACCAGGACCCGGATCTGTTCGCCAAGCACGGCGGACTGGATGTAGGCCGCCGCCTCCCACCGCACGTACTCTGACAGCGGCAGCTCGACGACTCGCACCCGGCACCAGGACTTCCCGGCGATCGTGGTGGTGGCCAGCCGTGCGGTCCACGGTGAGGTGCGCACCGAGTAGTCGGGGCGAGCCTGACCAGCCGCCCAGGCCGCGATGTGTGCCTCATCCTGCTCGACCGACAAGACGGCTGATGGCATTAAGCCCGACGACTACAGCCGAAGTGCCGGCAGTGACAACGGAGTCCATGTGTTCGATGGTGCACCCTGTAATAGGAGCTCCTGTCAAGACCCGTGTGTCAAGATTTTTTGGGCGGCCGCGGGTGGGGCGTGGTCGTCGTTAAACAGCTGACATGAAGCGGATTTTTATCTTTTCCCACCGCCCAAAGTCAAGTTATACGCGCCATTGGCGAATTGCAGTTGCAGTGTATTCCAGTAGGGTTGGTCGGCTCTGTCGACGTTAAAAAACGTACCGAATGATTGACGCCGGGCGTCCACGACGTTTTGGATCTTGAAGATTCCATCTACCACGAAGAAAGTCAACTTTATGTCGCCTGCGGCGCGCCGTTATTGTTGAACTGCAATCCGAATGGCTCGTCTTTGGGCTGGTCCACTCGTACCTGTACTGTGACGACTTCCCGTCTGCGCCCGCTTCGACCACCCATACTCTGTCCAGCGGAACACCCTGAAAGTAGTCCTAGAAACAGCCAACTGGACCGCTCAACCCACCCCCGGCTTGAGAGTCGTGAGGACTCTGCACCCGGTCCGGATCCGCATGCTGCTCGGGTACACCGGGCCTCGCCAGCGGCGACGGCGACCCGTTGTCGGACATCGCCATGCGGTAGCACCAACCCCCGACAATCCCCGGGCTCGTCAGCCTCGTGCAGGCGCAGTTGTGCACATCGAATCCGCCATCCACATGTCGATCATGGCTGGCTACCGGAGCTGCTCCTGGCCGCGCAGCCTGTGCGGTACCGGCCGAGGGGGTCGGCTCCCCGCCGCAGGTGCTGGGGAAAGTTGCGCAGGAGGGCATGTGAGATGAGAAATACACCGGTGACCGTGGTGGGAACGTTGGTCAGTGACATGCGACCGCGGCGGGTTGGTCCCGACGGGACGCTCGTGCTCAATTTCCGGGTTGCCTGCACCGAGCGTCGGCTAGACAAGACGTCCGAGTCGTGGATCGACGGGGACAGTCTTTACCTGTCGGTGCAATGCTGGCGAAGGCTCGCCGAGAACGCCGCCTCCCTGGTCAAGGGTGACCCGGTGATCGTCAGCGGGAAACTGCGCACCCGGGAGTGGACCACTGAGCAGGGCGAACGCCGATCGGTCGTCGAGCTGGAGGCCAACGCGGTTGGCCCGGACCTGGCTCGCTGCACCGCCACCGTGCGTAAGCAGCGCCGGGAGCAGCTGCCGCGCACCGGAGACGGGAATGCTGAGGCGTCATCTGAACAAGACCTGCCGGATGAGGTAGACCTGCTTGACAGGGCGGACCCACGGTATGGGGTGAGCCTGTCCGACCTGGCCGAAGCGGCCCGGTCGCTGGTGCCCATTCCGGCCTGACCGGCGCCGGGGCCGAGCGGCGGTCGGCCGCGCTGCCCGGCCCCGGCGGCCACCTCTACGATCGCGACCGTGGCAGAGTTCATCTACACCATGAAGCAGGTGCGCAAGGCGCACGGCGACAAGGTCATCCTCGACGGCGTCACCCTCGCGTTTTATCCCGGCGCGAAGATCGGCGTGGTCGGACCCAACGGAGCCGGCAAGTCCAGCGTGCTGAAGATCATGGCTGGGCTCGACCAACCGAACAACGGGGAGGCTTTCCTGGCCCCGGGCGCGACGGTGGGCATCCTTCAGCAAGAGCCCACGCTGAACGAGGACGCGTCCGTCCTGGGTAACGTCCAGGAAGGTCTGGGGGAGATCAAGACCAAGCTCGACCGGTTCAACGAGATCGCCGAGAAGATGGCCACCGACTACTCCGACGAGCTCATGGAGGAGATGGGGCGGCTGCAGGAGGAGCTCGACCACGCCGACGCGTGGGATCTCGACTCACAGCTTGAGCAGGCCATGGACGCCCTACGTTGCCCACCACCCGACGAGCCGGTGAGGCACCTGTCCGGAGGAGAGCGGCGCCGGGTCGCGCTGTGCAGACTGCTGCTGTCCAAGCCTGATCTGCTGCTGCTCGATGAGCCCACCAACCACCTGGACGCGGAGAGCGTGCTGTGGTTGGAGCAGTTCCTGGCGAGCTACCCGGGTGCGGTACTGGCCGTCACCCACGACCGGTACTTCCTGGACAACGTCGCTCAGTGGATCCTCGAGCTCGACCGCGGCCGGGCCTACCCCTATGAGGGCAACTACTCCACCTACCTGGAGAAGAAGGCCGACCGCCTGGCGGTGCAGGGCAGGAAGGACCAGAAGCTGCAGAAGCGCCTGCGCGACGAGCTCGCCTGGGTGCGATCGGGAGCAAAAGCCCGGCAAGCCAAATCTCGGGCCCGGCTGCAGCGTTATGAGGAGATGGCAGTTGAAGCCGAGCGCAGCCGCAAGCTTGACTTCGAGGAGATCCAGATCCCGGCGGGCCCGAGGCTGGGCAACGTGGTGGTGGAGGTGTCGCACCTGGACAAGGGGTTCGACAACCGTCTGCTGATCAAGGATCTGTCTTTCACCCTGCCCCGCAACGGCATCGTGGGGGTGATCGGTCCAAACGGGGTTGGTAAGACTACCCTGTTCAAGACCATCGTGGGCTTGGAGGAGCCCGACTCCGGCACGGTCAAGATCGGCGAGACGGTGAAGCTGTCCTACGTCGACCAGGAGCGCGCGGGGATCGACCCGACCAAGACGGTCTTCGAGGTGGTCTCCGACGGCCTTGACCACATCCGGGTCGGTAACACCGAGATGCCCTCCCGGGCCTACGTCAGTGCCTTCGGATTCAAGGGCCCCGACCAGCAGAAACCGGCTGGGGTGCTCTCCGGCGGCGAACGCAACCGGCTGAACCTGGCGCTGACTCTCAAGCAGGGTGGAAACTTGATCCTGCTCGACGAACCCACCAACGATCTCGACGTCGAGACGCTGAGCTCGCTGGAGAACGCGCTGGAGCAGTTCCCCGGGTGCGCGGTGGTGATCTCTCACGACCGATGGTTCCTGGACCGGGTGGTGACCCACATCCTGAGTTGGGAGGGCACGGAGGAGAATTCCGCCTCCTGGTTCTGGTTCGAGGGCAACTTCGAGACCTACGAGCAGCAGAAGGTGGAACGGCTCGGGGCGGAGGCAGCACGACCGCACCGCGTGACCTACCGCAGATTGACCCGGGATTGATCGGGTATGGGGCGGCCGATGATCGGGAACGGCGATGGGGGTGGGAGGTGAGCAGCACGGCGCGCGACGAGGTCCGGGCCGGTTCGTCCGCTAGCGGCGGCGAGGCCGCATCGCTGGTGGAATCGGCGATGCTCTTGCGCTGGAGAGCGCCCGAGCTGGCGCTGCTGCTGGCCGATCGGGCGGTGACCGCTGCGCAGGATGACCAGGTTGCTGTTCGGCGGGCAGACCACCTCGCGGTTTTTGCGCTCAACCGCCTCGGGCGGCACGGGGAAGCAGCTCACCGGCTATTCCCGACGATCGGGGAGGTAAACACCCCTGTGGGGCTGCGGCACGAGCTGTACGTGGAGCTGGCGCACTGCGCGGCAGCGCTCGGTGAACCCGCTACCGCGCTTGAGGCGGTGCGTGCGGTGCTGGCCGCAGGCGACGACATCGCCCCGGTGCTGAGGGGCGCCGCACTTGTCGCCGCCGCCGAAGCGTCGGCCGCGCTCGGCTGGGGCGACCGTGTCACGTCCGCGCTCGATGAGGCCGACGAGCTCTATCGAGAGGATGCGAGCCTTGACCGCGACACTGCGCTGCTATTGCGGGCCACGGCCCGGGCCGCCGACGCGGCACGCCACCGTCGCGACGGCGCTATCGCGGAGGCCGAGGCGCAGGCTCGGGCGGGACGCGAGCTGCTCACCGGTCTGGCCGATCCTGAACACGACAGCGGCGAGGTCAGCGCGCGGCTGATGCTTGAGGTTGTGACCGCCCTGCTCGACCGTGACGAGGGCGACGCCGCGATCGAGGAGGCGCGGCCGCTGCTGCGCCGTCCGGTGCGTGCCGCCGCGGCTGGTGCGGTCGGCAGGCTGCGATTGGCGCTGGCCACCCGGGTGCACCTCGCCCAAGGCCGCCACGAGCCGGCGTTAACCCTGCTCGCCGATGCGGTAGAGGGGGCCCAGCGTCATGGGGTCGACGCGGTTCTTGCGGAGTGTCTTGAGGGCCTATCCCGCGTGCACGAGGCTCGTGGTGAGTTCGCCGACGCCCTGCACTGTGTGCGCGCGGCCCGCGCAGCTGAAGGCCGCCATCGCCGCAGTGTCGAAGCCGGGCGTTGCACGCTGCTGCAGAACTGGGGGTCCGCGCGGCGTGAGGCGGAGAGCTTGGTCGACCAAGTCGCCGCGCTCCTCACCAACATCGGGACAGGGTCTAGTGGACCTGACCCGGACAACGGTCTGGTGAATGCCGAGATCGTAGTCGGGGGCGTGCCACACCGCGCCTCGGAGGCGCCGGCCTCGGAGGTGCCGGCCTCGGAGTCGGAGGTGCCGGCCTCGGAGGTGCCGGCCGCGGAGTCGGAGGTGCCGGCCGCGGAGGTGCCGGCCTCGGAGGTGCCGGCCGCGGAGGTGCCGGCCGCGGAGGTGCCGGCCGCGGAGGTGCCGGCCGCGGAGGTGCCGGCCGCGGACACTCCATTATTGATGCACCCCGCCCCGGGCATCTCCCGGGTCGAAGCAAGCGTGCCCTTGTCTAAACCGGCCAATTCCGCGGCGGTGGATCCGGTGGTCGAGCACGCGGAGACCGGGTCGCGAGAACCCACCGACGTGCTGCCCACCGAGTCGCCAACTGGACTCGATACCTGGCAGCCCGGGGCACGGCACCGCCGAGGTGCCGGCGCCCTGGTGTGTGTGAGTGATCTGCTGCCCGCGTCGGCGTTGTCGGCAGGACGCTCTGGCCGTCGCCGCGCAGAGGAACCCATCGAGGAGCCCTCCGATGAAACGCCTGCTGCTGAGGTACCCCGGATCGGGGACGCATCGCTCGAGGAGGGCAATGCTGCCCGTCGGCAGGTCATGGACCGTCCGGACGTGCCGCCCGTCTCAGCCGTAACCTATCCGCTGGTGGTCCAGCCCCCATCGGGCTCGTCGGTCACTCGGGAGCGCGAAGATACCGGTGCCGTCCCGTCGGAGGACGCCGAGGACTCCCCACAGACCCGCCGGGAGTCCCTGGTGTCGGGACCGCCGACAGCCCCGACGCCGAGGGTGCTGGAATGGGCACCTGGGGGTGCGGGTCCCGACGGCGTTGGGGAGTCCCGGCAGATGGGTCTCGGCGATCTGCTGGCCGAGGCACTCGCCGCGTACCAGGAAAGCCGGGACGTCCACGCTCATGACCGTGTCCCCTCGACGTCATGTGACGAGGATGGTGGCACCGCCGCCGATGCCGGGCGCAGCCGTGGTGTACCTCGTTACCGCGGCCTAGGCACGCGCTGGGGGTCTGGCCTGCAGCTAGCTCCGCCGATTGATCGAGCGCATGGCGATCCCTCTGAGGCGCTCACCAATCCCCTGCTGCGGCTTCCGGATCACACCGCGGAGCCGCTGTGGACTCCTCCTGAGACGGGTCGTCAATCGGCCGCAGGCGACTAGGCTGGCGCGGTGTCGCGCTGTGACCTCGCCGAGCTTTACTACCGGCTCGTTCCAGCTGAGGCGCTGAGCACCGCCGAATCCGCGGAGCTGGCCGCAGCGGTCCGGTCGCATTACGCGCTGGCCACTCACCGGGTGCCCGGCCGAGCGCTGGTACGGTTGCTCAACCCCACCCTCGCCGAGGACGGTTGGAACTCCCGGGACACCGTCGTTCAAATCGTCACCGACGACATGCCCTACCTGGTGGACTCGGTGGTCGCCGAGCTGGCCCGTATTGGCGTCTCGGTGCGGCGTCTGGTGCATCCGATCGTCGTGGTCCGCCGGGATCTCACCGGAGTCCTGCGGGAAGTGCTCGCTGGCTCCGATCCAGCCGCAGCCTCCGATCCAGCCGCAGCGCCGACCAGTGCCCTGGCCGAGTCCTGGATGTATGTGAACATCGGCCGCATCACCGATCCCGAACGGGCTCGGCAGGTGGAGCAGCGGCTGCTCGCCGTGCTCACCGATGTGCGCGAGGTGGTTGAGGACACCCAGCGGATGATTGGCACTGCGTACGCCCTAGCCGACGAGCTGGTGACCGCGCCGCCCCCGCTGCCCGCCGAGGAGGTGGCCGACGGCGCCGCGCTGCTGCGCTGGCTGGCCGATGGACACTTCACCTTTCTCGGCTACCGGCGCCATGAGCTGGTGTGGCAGTCGACTGGCAGTCCAACCGCTGGCCCAGGTACTGCGCCCGGACTGCGGGCGGTGCTCGCGTCCGGGCTCGGTGTGCTGCGCAAGGACAGCGTTGCCGCCAGAAGCTTCAGTACCGGACCGGACGTCGACCCACTGGGTCATGATCTGCTGGTACTCACCCAGGCCAGCGCGCCCGCCACCGTGCACCGCTCGGTGTACCCCCACTACATCGGAGTCAAGACCTTCGATGAGCGCGGTGAGGTCACCGGTGAGCACCGCTTTCTAGGGCTGCTCGCCACCGCCGCCCTGTACGAGGACGTGCTGGACATCCCGGTGATCGGCCGCCGGGTCCGTGATGTGATCCACCGGGCTGGCGTCCCGCCCGAGTCCTACTCGGGGCAGCGGATGCTGGAGGTGCTCCAGACATACCCCCGGGCCGAGCTGTTCGCCACCGACCCGGACTCGCTGTACCAGACGGTGACCGGGGTGCTGTCCTTGGCGCAGCGGCCGACGTTGCGACTGTTCTGCCGGCGCGATCCTTACGGCCGGTTCTTCTCCTGCCTGGTCTACCTGCCGCGGGACCGCTACACCACCACCGCGCGGCTGGCCATGCAGGGCGTGCTGCTGCGGGATCTACACGGCACCGGTCTGGAATACAGCGCCCGGATCGGTGAGTCGGTGCATGCGCGAGTGCACTTCACCGTGCACACTGACCGCGGCGATCCCAGCGTGCCCGCGGCACCGGACGTCGGGGCGATCACCGAACGACTCGAGGACGCCATCCGCACTTGGGACGATCGGCTACTCGACGCTGCTCACGCCGCTGCTCGGATGAGCAGCGCAGCGACGGTCGAGCTCGCGCAGCGCTATCTGGCTGCTCTGCCGCAGGCCTACAAGGAGGACTTCGATGCCGCGACCGCCCTGGCCGACATCTGCCGGCTAGAGGCGCTCACGGCGCCGGACGGTCTGGACCTGTGCTTCGACGTCCCGAACGCCGCCGAACCGGGGGAGCGGCGGTTCAGGCTCTACCTGGCGGGGCAGCGGATCACCCTGTCCCAGGTGCTGCCGGTACTGCAGCAGATGGAGGTCGAGGTCGTCGACGAGCGGCCCTACCAGGTGATCCGCGGCGACGGTGTGCACTGCTGGATCTACGACTTCGGGTTCCGGCTGGACGGCACTGTGCTGGAACAGCTGGCTGGCCAGGACACCGAGGACATGCAGCGACGATTCTGCGACGCGTTCGTGGCAGCGTGGCGGGGCGCTTGTGAGGTGGACGGCTTCAACGCACTGGTGTTGCGCGCCGGGCTGGACTGGCGACAGGCAGCGGTGCTGCGTGGCTACGTCCGCTACCTGCTGCAGGCTCGTAGCCCTTACAGCCAGCACTACGCTGAGGAAGTGCTGGTTGCGCACAGCGGCGTCGCCGCGGCCCTAGTCGCCTTGTTCCAAGCCCGCTTTGACCCGGCGCTGGATCCGGCCACTCGGCACACCAGGCAGCATGACCTGGTTGCCCAGATCGCCGCCATGATCGACGATGTGGCCGGGCGGGATGCCGACCGCATCCTGCGCGGCCTGCTCACCCTGGTACGCGCCACGCTGCGGACTAATTATTACCTGCGAGACGGCGCCGTGCACGGGAGCCGGACACACCGTGCACGGGAGTCGGACGCGCGCGGCGACGGCAATCCCCGCACCTACTTGGCCTTCAAGCTCGACCCGAGGGCGGTGCCGGAGCTGCCTGAGCCGCGACCGGCGTTCGAGATCTTCGTATGCTCCCCGCGAGTGGAGGGCGTGCACCTGCGCTTCGGTCCGGTGGCCCGTGGCGGGTTGCGCTGGTCGGACCGCCGGGAGGACTTCCGGACCGAGGTGCTCGGGCTGGCCACGGCGCAGGCGGTGAAAAACGCCGTGATCGTGCCGGTCGGGGCCAAGGGCGCCTTCGTGGTCAAGCGCCCGCCCACGCCTACCGGTGATCCCCGGCTGGACTGGGATGCCGTCCAGATCGAGGGTGTCGCCTGTTACCGGATGTTCGTCTCCGGGCTGCTTGACGTCACCGACAACCTGGTACACGGCATGAGCCGGCACCCCGATCAGGTGGTGTGCCACGACGGTGACGACAGCTACCTGGTGGTCGCGGCCGACAAAGGCACCGCGACGTTTTCCGACATCGCCAACGAGGTGGCCGCGTCCTACCGGTTTTGGCTCGGCGACGCGTTCGCCTCCGGCGGCTCGGGGGGCTATGACCACAAGGCGATAGGCATCACCGCCCGAGGTGTGTGGGCTAGTGTCCAGCGGCACTTCCGTGAACTCGGCATCGATACCCAGACCGAGGATTTCACCGTGGTCGGGATCGGGGACATGTCCGGTGACGTGTTCGGTAACGGGATGCTGCGTTCCGAGCACATCAGGCTGCTCGCGGCGTTCGATCACCGGCATGTCTTCGTCGACCCGGATCCGGACTCGGCCAGCTCGTATGCCGAGCGGCGGCGGTTGTTCGCGCTGCCGCGCTCATCGTGGGACGACTACGATCGTTTGCTGATCAGCGCCGGCGGCGGGGTGTGGTCCCGCAGCGCCAAGCGGATCCCGGTCAGCGCGCCGATGCGCCGGGCTCTCGGCATCACTGGGGGCATCACCGAGCTGTCTCCGCCGGAACTCATCCGGGCGATCCTGCTCTGCCCCGCACAGCTGCTGTTCAACGGTGGGATCGGCACCTACGTCAAGGCCACCGCCGAGACCCACGCCGACGTCGCCGACAAGGCCAACGACGCGGTCCGCGTGGACGGCGCGCAACTGCGCGTGCGGGTGGTCGCCGAGGGCGGCAACCTCGGCCTGACCCAGCGTGGCCGGATCGAGTTCGCCCGGGCCGGTGGCTTGCTCAACACTGACGCCATCGACAACTCGGCGGGGGTGGACTGCTCCGACCACGAGGTCAACATCAAGATCCTACTGGACCGGCTCGTCGCTGATGGCGTGCTGAACACCGCGGATCGCCGCGCGTTGCTGATCGAGATGACCGACGAGGTCGCGGCGCTGGTATTGGCCAACAACGCCGACCAGAACACCCAGCTGGGTGTCAGCCGGGCGCACGCCGCGCCGATGGTGTCAGTGCACGCCCGGCTGGTGACGTACCTGGAGCAGCGCCACGGGCTGGATCGGAGGTTGGCGGCCCTGCCGACCCGTGCGCAGTGGGCGGCCCGGGAGTCCGCTGGCGAGGGGCTGACCTCGCCGGAGTTGTCCACTCTGATGGCGCACGTCAAGCTCGCACTGACCGACGAGGTGCTGGCCAGCGACCTGCCCGACGCCGAGGTGTTCCGCGCGCGGCTACCGGAGTATTTCCCCGCCGCGCTGCGCGACCGGTTCGCCGCAGCGATCCGCCACCATCCGCTGCGCCGCGAGATCACCACCACGCTGCTGGTCAACGAGGTCGTCGATCACGGTGGGATGACCTATGCCTACCGGCTGGCCGAGGAGCTGTCGGTCTCGGCCAGCGACGCGGTGCGGGCCTTCGCGGTGGTAACTGCGGTATTCGACCTACCGGCGACCTGGCAGGCGATCGCCGACCTGGGCAACGCAGTGCCGGTCTCGGTGGTCGACTCTATGCTGCTGGAACTGCGCAGGCTGCTGGACCGGGCCAGCCGGTGGCTGCTCCTTAACCGGCCGCAGCCGCTTGCGGTCGGTGCCGAGATCACCCGATTCCGCCCGATTGTGCAGGCGCTGGGGCCACGGGTGCCGGCCTGGCTGGCTGGCCGTGAAACGGACAACGTCACGGCCGCCACCCGCCGGTTCACCGCCCGGGGAGTGCCCGATGAGCTGGCGCTGCGGGTGGGCGCCGGGCTGACCAGTTTCGGGCTGCTCGACGTCGTCGAGGTGGTCGAGTTGGCCGGACAGGACGCCGAGCAGGTTGCCGAGTTGTACTACGCGCTGTCGGCCCACCTGGAGATCGACCGGATGCTGCGCTCGGTAGGTGAGCTGGAGCGCGGCGACCGCTGGCACACGCTTGCTCGACTGGCGCTGCGGGATGATCTCTACGCGGCCCTGCGGAAGATCACCCTGGACACACTGCACACTGGTGACGTCGGGGTCGACCCCGTAACGACGGACTACGTGACGGCGATCGCCCCAGCGAAGAGGATTGCACAGTGGGAACAGGAGAACTCCTCGCGGCTATCCCGGGCCAGGGCAACCCTCGATGAGGTCTCCGATGCTGGCAGCCTGGACCTGGCGACCCTGTCAGTTGCCGTTAGGGCGCTGGCGCGCTTGTGAGTGGGAGGGCGGCGCAGTTGGCGGCGTTCAGCACGGACGTGGCGGTGCGGTGGTCGGACATGGACGTCTACGGCCACGTCAACAATGCGCGGGTGGTCACGCTCCTGGAGGAGGCGCGCACCGAACTGTTGTTCGGTGAGGGTGCCCGACGTGGTGCCAAGGGCCTCGCCGACGGCGTGGTCGTCGTCGAGCTGGTGGTGCGCTACCGGCAGCCGCTGGTGTACTCGGCCGCGCCGGTGCGGGTGCGGGTGTGGGTCAGCGAGCTACGCGCCGCCTCATTTTCTCTGGATTACACCGTGACGGCTGGGGACGGCGACGCGGTCACCGCGCGCACTCAGCTCGCTCCGTACGACACTGGAACGCAACGGCCGCGCCGGTTGATGCCCGGCGAGCGGGAGTTCCTGGCTGCGTTTCGCCCAACTCAACCGATGTGACAGGGTGACGACGATGGCTCAGCTGCGAATTCCGGACCCAGTCGAGCGGGACGATCTAAGCGCCTTCGTCGCCCGTGCGGTCCGCATGGACGGCGAGGCGATCGTGCGGCTGCGCAGCGGGGATGGCCGGGTGCACGCCTGGGTGGTCACCCCGTTCGACACGCTGGTGACCCGCTCGGTGCGGGCTTCCGTGCGGCCCGCTGATCTCACCGTCGGTGGGCTGGACCTGCTGGCCGCGGTGGCAGTGGTCGGCGCTGCGGTGGTCGACCCCGGCAGGGCGCAGGATTCGCTGTGGCGCTCGGCGCTGCCGCCGGAACAGGGCTGGCGGGAGGTGGACCAGGTTCCCGCCGAGGTGCTCGCCGACCTCGCCGACCAGGGTGCCGCTGTCGCCAGGGACAACCCCGGCCCGCATGGCTCCCCGTCCGCCGCGTTGCTGGACCAGAAAGTGATCACCGTCAGTGGGGCCGGGTTCGACGTGGGGGTACCGCTGCGCTGCCTGTTCGCCCTGTCCGGCATGGGCTTCGTGGGCGGTCACGCCGCCGCTGAGACCATCCGGGTGTCGGCTACCGACTCATGGTTGCGGCTGGACGCCCGCTTCGGTGCGGTGCTGCGCCGCCGGCACGTCCTACTCCCGCTGTTTGTGTGACGCACTGCTACGGATGCTGAGGGGCGGGGCTCTGCCTTCCTCAGACGAGCCAGACCGCAGTATCCGGAGGCAGCACGTCACCGCTGAAGGGGAGCGGGCCGCTAGCCAGCAGCGCCTGGCCGATCGGCAGCGACACCTCCGCACCGGAGGCATTCAGGGCGCAGACCAGCCCGCCTCCCTTACGACGGAAGGCGAGGCATCCGGGCGGCGCGCCGTACCACTCCAGTTCGGTGCCGGCGAACGCTGTGTGAGACCGGCGCAGTTCTAGCGCCTGCCGGTACAGCGACAGCGTGGAGTCGGGGTCTTCCAGCTGCGCCGCCACGGTCCGGTCGGTCCAGTCGCCAGGCATCGGCAACCAGGCGCCGGGCGTGTCGGTGAACCCGTACGGCGGGGTGTTGCCTTCCCACGGCAGCGGCACCCGGCAGCCGTCGCGCCCGCGCTTGGTGTGCCCGGAGCGCTGCCACACCGGGTCTTGTAGCGCCCAGTCGGGCAGTTCGACGTTGGGTAGGCCCAGCTCATCGCCGTTGTACAGATACACCGGCCCGGGCAGGGCGAGTTGCACCAGCGCCATCGCCCGCGCGCGCCGCAGGCCCACCTCGCCGCCGCCGTAGCGGGTCACCGGACGAACCGCGTCGTGGTTGGAGATCGTCCAGGTGGCCGGTGCCGGGCTGTCCTGGACAGCCATCAGCGAGTGCTCGATGGCCGCGCGTACGCTGTCGGCGTCGAAACCCGCCTGCAGCAGCCGGAAGTTGAACCCTAGGTGCAGCTCGTCGGGGCGGACGTAGCGGGCGAACGCGGCGTCGTCGGCCACCCAGATCTCGCCGACCGCCATCCGAGCCTGGTACTCGTCGAGCACCTTGCGGATCATCCGGTGGATGTCGTGCACACCGTTGGCGTCGAAGCGGGGGTCGGCGACGCGGGTATCGAGCAGACCGGGGGATGCCCCAACGGGGTTCGGCATGTCCGGCAGCCCGGCAGGTTTGGCCATCCCGTGTGCCACGTCGATGCGGAATCCGTCGGCTCCCCGGTCCAGCCAGAAGCGCAGGGTTCGCTCGAGATCGGCGGTCACCTCCGAGTTCTCCCAGTTCAGGTCGGGCTGTTCGGGCGCGAACAGGTGCAGGTACCACTGGCCGGCACCAGGGAGCCGGGTCCAGGCCGGGCCACCGAAGGTGCTGGTCCAGTTGTTCGGCGGCCGTGACCCACCGGGGCTTGTGCCGTCCCGGAAGATGTAATGGGCTCGCTCGGGGCTGCCCGGCGCTGCCGCCACGGCCGCCTGAAACCACTCGTGCTGATCGGATGTGTGGTTGGGCACCAGGTCGATCGTCACCCGCAGCCCGTGCCGGTGGGCGTCGCCGATCAGCCGATCGAAGGCGTCCAGGTCACCGAATAGTGGGTCGACGTCGCGCGGATCGCTAACGTCATAGCCGTGGTCGACCATCGGGGATCGGTAGAAGGGGGTGAGCCACAACGCGTCCACGCCGAGCAGCTCCAAGTAGCCCAGCCGGCTGCCCACGCCGTCCAGGTCACCTACGCCGTCACCGTTGGCGTCGGCGAAGGAACGGACATAGACCTGGTAGAAGACGGCATCGCGCCACCAGGTCTCATTGTCGGGGGCCCAGTCGCGGCGGTCGTCGGTTCGTCGCACGAGCGTTCATCTTGCCACCTGGGCCGCTGTAATCGGCATAGATCAAGTCAGCGAGTTCTGCATGCTGTTTGCTGCCATCTGCAGGTAGTCCCAGAGCACGGCCTGGTAGGCCGCGCCGAGTTCGGCTTCGTCCACCGCGGTGCGCATGCAGCGCAGCCAGGCGTCCCGTTCGGTCGGCCCGATCCGGAACGGGGCGTGCCGCATCCGCAATCGCGGGTGCCCGCGCTGCGTGGAGTAGGTGTGCGGCCCACCCCAGTACTGCATGAGGAACAGCCGCAGCCGCTCCTCGGCGGGACCGAGGTCCTCCTCCGGGTAAATCGGGCGCAACACCTCGTCTTTCGCCACCAGCTCATAGAAGCGGCCGACGATCCGGCGAAATGTCTGCTCACCGCCCACGGCCTCATAGAAGTTCTCCGGCGCAGCCACCCCCCCATCTTGCCCTGCTGGATCGGCCGGCGGGGGGAAGCCCCGGGGTTAGGCCGGCGGGGCGTTGAGACCAGCTGGCGAGGGCGGTGGAATCCCGGCCTCGGCGAAGGCCGCCTTGATGCCGGCCAGCAGCGCCCGCTGCACCGCCCACTGTCGACCAGCTCGTACCTTGGTCGTGATCCGTAGCGTCACGCCGTCCGAACTGATCGACTCGATTCCGAGCACCTCCGGCGGTTCGAGAACGTCGGCGGCCAGCGCGCTGTCCTCGGTGGTGAGCTCTGCGGCGGTGCGGCCGGCGAGCTCAGTGGTTGCCGGGATGTCGGCGTGGTGCCCGATGGGAAGGTCGACGACCGCCACGGAGTAGTCCTGGCTGGAGTTGCCGACCCGCAGGACCTCGCCGTTGCGGACATACCACACGGTTCCCTTGGCGTCCCGCAGGGTCGTCACCCGCAGGCCCACGGCCTCTACCGTGCCGGTGGCTTCGCCGAGGTCGACCACGTCGCCGACGCCGTACTGGTCCTCGACCATCATGAACATCCCGGACAGGAAGTCCTTGACCAGGTTTTGCGCGCCGAAGCCCAGCGCGATGCCGAGGATGCCGGCCGAGGCGATGATCGGTCCGAGGTTGATCCCGAGCTCGCCCAGCACCAGGGTGCATGCCACCCCGTAGACGACGAACGTCGTGCCGGACCGCAGCACGGAGCCGATCGTGCGGGCTCGCTGGGAGCGCCGACTCGACAGCACTTCGCTGCCGCGCCAGGACTCAGGGGCTCGTTCCCGCAGCGGCCGGAGCAAGCCGGGCGGTGGTCCCTCGGCGGTCACGCGGGTCAACCGGGTGATCGTACGGTGCACCAGCAGCCGGATCAGTACCGCGAGCGTGAAAATCAGCAGGATCCGCAGCCCCGTGCCCACTACGGCGTCGGCGTAACGGGCCAGCATGTCGTCGTGGGTGAAGCGGTAGATGCGTGAGCACCATGAGCCCGCCTCCCGGGTGCAGTCGGGCTGGGCAGTCAGGGGTTGGGCAATCACGGGCTGGACTGTATCCGCGATCCCCGGTCGCACGGCCTTCGTGGCCCGTTCGGCCGGTCGTCACCTACATGTGTCAACATCAGGCAGGTGCGCGATCGCTGCCTTTCATGGTGGACTGTGTCCGCGCATTGGCGGAGGTGGTCGCATGCACGACCGACAACCCAGCCCGGAGGGTGACCCAGCGGGGGCGGCCCAGCGGACCGCCTTGCGCTCAGGAACCTCAACCGGGCTTCTCGGAACCACTGTCGTCGTCGCGGACAAGGCCACTTCCACTGGTGCACCGGCCTGGGGACGCCGACGAGTTCTGCTGCTCAACGCCACCTTCGAGCCGCTGACCGCGCTGCCGTTGCGCCGGGGAATCGTCCTGGTGGTGTGTGGCAAGGCTGATGTCGTGCACGGTGACGCCGCAGGCCTGATGCTGCGCTCAGCGACGGCCAGCGTCACGGTTCCCTCGGTGATCAAGCTGCGTACCTTCGTGCGGGTGCCTTACCGGGCGCGGGTCCCGATGACCAGAGCGGCGCTGATGCACCGTGACCGATGCCGCTGCAGCTACTGCGGAGCCCGCGCGGAGACCATCGATCACGTGGTCCCGCGCAGCCGCGGCGGCGAGCATTGCTGGGAGAACTGCGTGGCTTGCTGCGCCCGCTGCAACCACCGCAAGGCCGACCGACTGCTCACCGAGCTGGGCTGGAAGCTGCGGGTGGTGCCGCGCCCCCCACGCGGGCAGCACTGGCGGCTGCTGGCCACGGTGCCCGACGCCGACCCGCAGTGGTTGCCTTACCTCAGCGAAGTCGCCTGAAACTCTCCGAGAGGCTGTTCACCACCTACCTGATGACGCGGTGGTTGAGGCCGGTCGGCTACCGTGACCTTGTGACGTCCCTGGAGACTATACTTGTCTTGGCGGGCGTTCCGCTGGCCATCCTGGTCGTGTTGGGGCTGCTGACGTTGCGGCCGAACTTCGCCCGGCCTCGCCGCTACCAAGCCGGCCAGGAATGGAATTACCCACCGGTGTTGTGGACGGCGAATCCCGAGGCACTGCGCGGCTCGGCCGGCCACCAGGGAACCGGCCACCAGGGAACCGGCGCAGCCCGGGGAGGTGCTCGTGGCGACTGGTAATGAGCAGCGCCGGAAGCCCGCGCGGCGCGGTCACACCCAGGGTGACGGGAGCCAGCAGGAGCTTGCGCATGGTGAGGCCATTGTCGGCACCGGACGGATCTCCGCCGCACGACGGATCACCCCAGTGCTGCCCACCTTACCCTTCAGCATGTCGCAGCTCGCGACCCTTGACGATGAGCTGGCCCGGGCCAGCCGCATCGCGGGCCTGCACTTTAGCGTGTACCTCGGTGACTTGGGCTCCGACACCCACGCACGGGTATCGGAGCTGCATGACTCGATGGGTCACCGGGCCGACGATGTGGTGCTGGTGGCTGTCTCACCCGGCCAGCGGGTGGTCGAGGTCGTCACCGGCCGCAAAGCTCACCACCGGCTCCCCGACCGCGGGTGCAAGGTTGCCGTGGAGAGCATGATCTCTTCCTTCAAAGAGGGCGACCTCGTCGGGGGCTTGACCTCCGGACTGCGGATACTCGCCGAGCAGACAGACTCGTAGTCACGAGCCCCGGGTGTCGTATGCGCGGGCGGCCAGTGCGCGAACCACGCCGGCTTGGCCCTCGGAGATCAGTCGGCGTAGCGCAGGCGGGTGCTCACCAGCGTCCAGCCAGGCACCCGCGACGTCCACGCAGCGTTGCTCGACCACCCACGACGGGAACAGCCCGAGCACGCAAGCCTGGGCCCGCTCGGAGGTCCGACGGTCCCAGACGTCGGCGATCTCGGCGAAGTACCGGTCCAGGAACGGGGTGATGAGCTGCTTCTGCGCATAGTGGTTGAAGCCGCCGATGATCGACTCGGTGATGGCGTTGGGTAGCTCATCATCGTTCATCGCGCGTCGCCACGCACGTTCCTTGGCAGCCGGGGTAGGCAGCAGGGCCAGCGCCCGCTCGGCTTGCCGCTGCCCGGTCGCGGTGGCATCGCGCTCCCCTTCGGCGGCGATCTCGTCCTCGCCCTGCACACCGTGCGCGGCGAGCGCCTGCAGCAACCGCCAGCGCAGGTCGGTATCAACCGTGAGCCCCTCGGGCACGCCCTCGCCGGTCAGCCAACCCGCCAACGCATCCAGCTCGGGCTTGCCCAGCGCCGACACCGTCAGCGCGTTGACCAGCGCGAGCTGGTGGTCGGAGCGGGGGTCCGCCGTCTTGATCAGGTGCATCAGCATGCCGGTGAACTGGGGCCAGCCATCCTCGGTGGCCCAGGTTGGCTCGGCGTAGGAGGACAGCGCGGTCTGCACCTGCACCAGCAGCCGCTGCACGACACCCACCTCGGTCTCGGCGGGCAACCCCCTCAGCACCAGCGCGACGAAGTCCCGGGCCTTGAACTCAGCCTCGCGAGTCATTTCCCACGCCGCCGACCAACACAGCGAGCGGGGCAACGAGTCAGTGATGTCGCCGATCCGGTCGACCAACGTCGCCAGTGACTTCTTGTCCAGCCGCATCAGGCAGTAGGTCAGGTCGTCGTCGTTGACCAGCACCAGCTGGCCTGCGGGCACCCCGACCAGTTCGGGGATCTCGGTGCGCTCCCCGCTGACGTCGAGCTCAACCCGACGAGTGCGCACCAACGAACGTGCACCGGGGCGTTCGTCGTACACGCCGACAGCGAGGCGGTGCGTGCGCCGCTCCCCGGCCCCGGGATGTGCGCCACTCTGGAGCACCGCGAAGGAGGCGAACGCACCGTCAGCGTCCACGGTGAACTCGGGTCGCAGGGTGTTAAGCCCGGTGGTCTCCAGCCACTGCGCGCTCCAGCCGGACAGGTCACGACCCGACGCCTGCTCCAGCGCGGCCAGCAGATCGGTGAGCGTGGCGTTTGCCCAGGCGTGCCGAGTGAAGTAGATCCGCAGACCGGCGAGGAACTTCTCCAACCCGACGTAGGCGACCAGCTGGCGCAGCACGCTGGCGCCCTTGGCGTAAGTGATGCCGTCGAAGTTGACCTCGACGGCCTGCACGTCGGGGATCTCACAGGCGATCGGGTGGGTGGAGGGCAGCTGATCCTGCCGATACGCCCACGCCTTCTCCACGGTGGCGAACGTGGTCCACGCACTGGTGTACTCGGTTGCCTGAGCCTGCGAGAGTACCGAGGCCCAAGTGGCGAAGGACTCGTTAAGCCACAGGTCGTCCCACCATCGCATGGTCACCAGATCGCCGAACCACATGTGCGCCATCTCGTGCAGCACCGTCTCGCAGCGCCGCTCGTAGAGATACCGGGTGACCCGGCTGCGGAAGACGTAGTCCTCTAGGAAGGTCACGCAGCCGGCGTTCTCCATCGCTCCGGCGTTGAACTCGGGCACGAAACACTGATCATACTTGCCGAACGGATAGCGCACCCCGAAGGCGCCGTGGTAGAAGCCGAAACCCTGCTTGGTCTCGGTGAACAGGCGGTCGGCGTCCATGTGCTGGGCCAGCGAGGCGCGGCAGTAGATCCCCAGCGGGATTGTCCCCTCCTCGTCGGTGTACTCGTCGGTCCAGTGCGCGTAAGGACCGGCGACCAGCGCCACGATGTAGGGGCTGATCCGTGCGCTGTCGGCGAAGACATGACGAACCGCCCCGCCGGCAGCGTCCTCGCTGTATAGGCGCGGCGCGTTGGAGATCACCACCCACTCGGGGGGCGCCACCACCCGGATTCGGTGTACCGCTTTGAGGTCGGGCTGGTCGAAGCAGGCGAACATCCGTTTCGCGTCGGCGGTCTCGAACTGGCTGTACAGGTAGACGCCGCCGTCGACCGGGTCGACGAAGCGGTGCAGCCCCTCGCCGGTGTTCGTGTAGCGGCCCTCTGCTTCGATGACGACCTCGTTGCCGGCGGCCAGGGCCGGCAGCGCGATCCCGTTCGCCTCGTCATAGCCGGCGATGTCAAGCGCGGCCCCGTTGAGGGTCGCGGCGCTGACCCGGGCGGCCACCAGGTCGATCCAGCTGGACGCGCCCGGGCTGCGGCACGAGAAGCGGGCCGTGGTCGTGCTGCGGAATGTGCCCTCGCCCGGTTTGCCGGCACCGTCGGTGAGATCGAGTTCGACGGTGTAGGAGTCGATGTCAAGCAGCTCGGCGCGCTTGACGGCCTGCTCCTGGGTGAGGTTCGGGACGGCCACAGATCCCCCCACTGGTGTCGGCTCGGAAGTCCTTGGGCATCCAATCACGGGTGCCGGTCTGCCTGCAGGCGAGTAGCCCCCAGGGAAGACGTGACCACCCGGACGGGTTGTACCACGTGACGAGGACGGGAGTGTGATGACAGTGACCGTTGGCGACAGCATCCAAGCTCGGACCGAGCAACATCCTGCGCGGGTTGACGTCTACTTCGACCCGCGCTGCCCGTGGGCGTGGATCACCTCACGGTGGATCCTTGAGGTCGCCACGGTGCGAGACATCGACCTCCACTTCAGGGTGATGAGCTTGGCGGTGCTCAACGAGGGCCGCGAGCTCAGCGAGGGATACCAGAACCTGATAGACCAAAGCTGGGGGCCGGTTCGGGTGTGCATCGCCGCGGCCCGCGACCACGGGGAGAAGGCGCTCGATCCGCTCTATACCGCAATGGGCAAGCGATTCCATCACGAGGGCAACAAGGACTCCGACCAGGTGATTGCCGCCGCGCTGGCCGAGGTGGGGCTGCCCGGCGAGCTGGCTGCCGCTGCTCATAGCACCGAGTACGACGAGGAGCTGCGGGCCAGCCACGAGGCCGGCATGGGCCCGGTCGGGTTGGACGTCGGGACCCCGACCATCCATGTGGACGGGGTGGCCTTCTTCGGACCTGTGCTATCCCGGATCCCGCGCGGCGAGGAGGCTGGGAAGATCTTCGACGGCACGTTGTTGCTGGCGAGCTACCCGCACTTCTTCGAGCTCAAGCGCAGCCGGACCGAGAAGCCCGACTTCTCCTAGCCTGGACGCCGGGCCAGCAGTGGTCGGACAGTGGACCTGCTCTGAGCTGCTGGTTTGTTCTCGTTGTGTCCTGTTGTGTCCTGACGCGACTTGACGTCCGACGGCCTGGGCACGGCCTGATCTTGGGATCTCTCCGTCCTCGCACGCCACGCTGGGGGGCGCTACGGGAGACCCTGCGACGTGGCGTACCGGAGGTCGTGATGCCCATCCGCTGCCTGACGACCACGGATGATCTTGCATGCTGGGAGTCGTGTGGCGTCCCGTCGACA
>DASYIL010000139.1:0-11638 GCA_035997545.1 Pseudonocardiaceae bacterium | reverse complement strand
AGTTCGACGCCGGGATCCCCTCTTGCCTGACGTAGGCCTTCAACTGGTACAGCACCTCCTCGAAACTCAATCGGCGACGGGCTTCCCGGCGCTGGGCGTCGCGGTCGTCGGCCTGCTGCCGGGTGAGCTCGATCGGGGTATCGGCAGGCGGCAGCGCGACCTGCTGTCCGCATCCCGGGCAGAACGCGTAGTTCGCGCCATCAGCGAGCCGCTCCCGCACGACGGCCCGGTTGATCCGGTGGCCCTTGGCGCACCGCACCACCTCGTAGCGACGGACGGTCAGCTCGCGGTGAGACAGGAAGCTTTCGAATAGGCTCTGAAACAGCGTCCGGGCAGTGGTTCCCACGTTGGCGCCGAAGTACAGCACGAAATCCAGCTCACCCTCACGCTCGGCTTCCTTACGCAGGCCGCACACCAGGCCGTCGCCCACGACGTAACGGGCTGGTCGCGCCATTGGTTTGTCCGGGTGAACGTGCTGGTGTACCCGAGCAGCACGACCAGCGACGCGTAGACGTTGCCCACCGCACCGCTTACCGTGTAAGCCACTCCCTCCTCGATGGGCTGCTCGTCGGCGATCACCGGCTTTCGGAGGTTGATGAGTTCCGGGAACACCAGATAGGAGCGCGAGGTGAGCCGGTCGGTCTCTCGGAACCAGACCCAATGCGCCAGGAAAATCGCGACAGCCGAGTCGAGCAGGACCTCTCGCTCCCCGGCTGACAACGCCGCCAGTTCCGGGAAGTGGTACCCACCGGTGAGCACCTGCTGCTCCTCCAGCAAGCCCAGGCCTTTCGGGTTGCGCCGCGCCTCCAGGACCATCGAAGCGGCGAGGTTATTCAGCAGTACCGGGGCGAGCAGGATCCGCGGCTCGCCCCGCGAGGTGCGGAGCTGCGCGACGTAACCGTGGTTCTGCAGGTGCTGCACTGCGGTCAGCAGCTCGGCGTCGGTGAACTCTGCAGAGGCAAGCTCGCGGTCCAGTCGCGCCCGCAGCTCCGCCGCGCTGAGGATGGTTTCCTCGGCACACGGGGCCTCCTTGAGTTCCAGAACGTAATGCTTGATGCGTTTGAAGGTCTGCGTGGTCACCGTTGTCGGTCGCTTGTCCCACCGGATGGCCGCCCGCATCCGTTCGACGAGCTCGTCCAGACCGTCACCCCGCAGCGCGCTGGTGGCAACGTATCCGGCGATACCCCGGTCGGCGCAGAAGGCCTTGATCTCCTCGGTGGTCAGCCGCGGCGCGCCAACGTCGCTGCGGGCCGCGACCAGGATGATCGGGCGATCACGCCCGAGCTGGCGCAGCCAGTACTCGACGCAGCGCAGGGGGTCATCGTCGCGGGTCGGGTCAAACAACACGAGGGCCAGATCGACGTCGTCCAGGTACAACGCGTGGATCAGCCGGTAGTCGGGCTGCCCGGCGAGATCCCAGAGGATGGCCTCGCGCTCGGCGCCATCCGGTCCGGTACTACAGAGCTCATCGAGCAGCCAGAACTGCTGGCCGTGCGTCGAGGAGTGCTCGACGAACTTGCGGTGCGCGAGCCGCCACCCCAGCCCCGTCTTGCCCACGCCCGGCTCCCCCACGAGCACTATCTTCGCCGTCGTGTAGGCGACGCTGGGCGTAGCGGGGTGCGCAAGCAGCCGATCGACATCGAGTTCCCACAGGTGTACGAGGGAATCATCCTGAGTCAAGGATTGAGCAGCTCCTGACCCGACTGCCGCCAAGATAGGCAGATGTGGATGGAACGCGACGCTTGACCACCAGCGGCTAAGAACGAGCACAGGCAGGACTACCCGGCACCGTCCGCTCTCGGTCTCCCAGAGCCGTACGGTGCCGTCCCCACTATTCGACGCGAGCACTCGGCCATCACGAGAAAATGAGAGGCACTGCACCCCGCTGGTATGGCCCTCCAGGACCGAGATGGTGCTGCCCGTAGCCACGTCCCACATCCTGACAGTGCTGTCGAAACTCGCACTGGCTAGAATCCCGCCAGCAGGATGGAAGGCCACAGCACAGACGTCTCCCGCGTGCCCGTGTAGCGTGTGAAGTGGCGGCCCGCCCGAGATCTTTCAGCATGATTGTGTGTGGTCTCCGCCTGCTGTCGCGAGCGTGCCACCCTCGGCGTCGAAAGCTATATCAAAGACGGGACCGTCGTGTCCACTGAACCAGCCCACAATAGCGCTGGTGGAGGATTCCCACAGCGTGACCTCGGGCGAGTCTTTCGCGGTCGCCAGGATGCGGTCTCGCGGGCTGAATGCGACGGCGTTGCAGACACCGCTCTCGAGCGTGGTGCGCAGCTCCCAGCTCTCCACGTCCCACAGCTCTGTGCCGTCGTCGCCCCCGGTGGCAAGGATGCGTCCATCCGGATCGAAAGCTGCGGCGAACACGTCGACGTGACGGCCTCGGATGACGCGCACACATTCCCCAGAAGCGGCATCCCAGATGCGGATCGTGCCGTCCGCCGACGGTGTCGCGAGCAGGCGCCCGTCCGGCGACCAGCCGATGCGCCCGATCGTGCCGCCGTGGCCGGTCAAGGTGCGCAGCAGCTGCACACCGTCCGGCAGCTGAGTCGCCATCCGCGAAATGCTAGCCGCGACGCCCGCCGGCCGGCCGGCCGAGCACCAGAGCCCGACACGGTGCACACGAGAGCCGGACACTCGGGGGGTTGGGGGTCCGTTTAGGGCTCCGTGGCGATGCGCTGCACTACGGGTTGCAGATCCTGCGCGTGCACTGCGTGCAGGAATACTGCGGCGACGCGGTGCTGGCGGTCCAGCACAATGGTCAGCGGCACCACCGCACGCGGGATTCCCTTGAGCGCGAACAGTGTCCGCCCGGGCGGGTCGAAGATCGACGGGTAGGTCAGGCCGAAGTCGTGGGCGAAGTCCACCCCGGCCTGCTGGCCGTCCCGCACGTCGATCCCGATGAACTGCACGCGCTGGCCCGCCGTGGCACCGGCGACCCGCACCAGGTAGCCAGCTTCGGACCGGCACGGACCGCACCACGAACCCCAGACGTTGAGCACCACCACCTGGTCGTGGTAGCGGGCCAATGACACCGTCGTGCCAGGCTGGGTGAGGCTGTCCCCGGACAAGTCTCCGACCACACCCCGCGTAGCTGGCGGGTCGTAGAAGATGTCGGTCTGCCCGCCAGGCGAGACAAACTCGAACGTTCCACCGCGGGCCACCGCATCGGTCCCCGTGGCACAGCCGGTCAGCACCAACCCAGACAACACGGTAACCACCACCAGCCGAACAACGCGCTTCATGCCCCAGTCACCTTCGGGTCCGACCAGCCGGCGGGCTGGCTGTAGACCACGTCGACCAACGCGTCGCCGGCGAACATCAGGCTGGTTAACGACGCCAGGGCGCACCGCCTGCGCCTCGGGTTGTGCCAGAGTCGCTGCCCAGCCAGGTGTCGGCGCAACATGCAGATCGACAGCTGATGCGACACGCAGACCGCTTCGTGCCCGGCGGCTCGCTCGCGGGCGCAGTGCATCGCGGTGAGCATCCGGCTCACGATCTGCTGGTACGGCTCGCCCCAGGACGGCCGGAACGGGTTGCGCAACGCGAGCCAGTGCCGCGGGTCGCGCAGCGCCCCGTCGCCAACCGACACCCGGGCGCCCTCAAAGACATTGCCTGCCTCGATCAGCCCCTCGTCGGTGACCATGTCCAGGCCGTGCCAGGCGGCGATCGGCTCAGCGGTCTGCTGCGCCCGCAACAACGGCGAAGCGACCACGTGCACCACGTCGTGGTCGCCGAGATGCGCGGCGACCCGCTCGGCTTGGCGGATGCCGACGTCGGAGAGCCGGAAACCGGGCAGCCGGCCGTAGAGGATCCCGTCCGGGTTGTGCACTTCGCCGTGTCGCAACAGGTGGACCACGGTGCGGCTCATGCCGGTTCCCGCACTTGGGCGGCAGCGCGGGCGGCGTGCGGCAACGCCGCGGCGATCACCTCGAAGGCCTCCTCGTCCAGTGCTGCGGAGACGAACCAGGACTCGAACGCACTGGGTGGGGCGTAGACGCCATGGTCGAGCAGCGCATGGAAGAACGCCGGAAAGCGCCAGGTCTCGGTGGCCTGCACCCCGGCATAGTCACGCACCGGCCCGCTGCCGGTGAACAACACGCTGAACAGAGAGCCCGCGGTCTGCACCACATGCGGCACGCTCTGGGCGTCCAATGCCTCGTCGAGCAGCCCGGCCAGGCGGTTGGCGGCGATGTCCAGCCGAGCGTATACCTCCTGGTCGGCGGCCCGCAGCGTGGCCAATCCGGCGGCCACCGCGACCGGGTTCCCGGACAACGTGCCCGCCTGGTAGACCGGCCCGGCCGGCGCCAGGTGGGACATCAACGCCGCGGAGCCACCGAACGCCGCCGCCGGCAGCCCGCCGGACATCACCTTGCCGAAGGTGTAGAGGTCGGCCGGCACGTGCTCGAGCCCGAACCAGCCGGCGGCCGAGACCCGGAACCCGGTCATCACCTCATCCAAGACCAGCAGCGCACCGTGGGCGTGGCACAGCTCGCGCAGCGCGGCGTTGAAGCCGGGATCGGGCGGCACCGCGCCCATGTTCCCGGCGGCGGCCTCGGCGATGACGCAGGCGATCTCCGCTCCCCGTTCGACGAAAAGGGCGCGGATCGCGTCGAGGTCGTTGTAGGGCAGCACGATCGTGTCCGCGGCCTGGGCGCCGGTGACGCCGGGGCTGGAGGGCAGCCCGAAGGTGGCGACGCCGGATCCGGCGGCGACGAGCAGCGCGTCGACGTGCCCGTGGTAGTGCCCAGCGAACTTGACCACTGCGGGGCGCCCGGTGGCGCCGCGGGCCAGCCGGATCGCGCTCATTGTCGCTTCGGTGCCGGAGTTGACCAGCCGAACCTGCTCAACCGGCTCGACCCGGCGCACGATCTCCTCGGCCAGCTCGATCTCTCCGGCGGTGGGAGTGCCGAAGGACAGCCCCTGCGACGCGGCCGCCCGCACCGCGTCCACCACGGCCGGGTGCGTGTGGCCGAGGATCATCGGCCCCCAGGAGCAGACCAGGTCGACGTAGCGGGTGCCGTCGGCGTCCCACAGGTAAGGCCCCGATGCGCGGACCATGAAGCGCGGCGTGCCACCGACCGCGTGGAAAGCCCGCACCGGGGAGTTCACCCCACCAGGGATCACCGCACTGGCCCGTGTGAACAGCCGGGCCGACTCGGTGGCCGTCATGGCGCCAGTCTCCCCCAGCCGGGTTGATCTTGTCGTGATGAGGGCGATACTGCGCCCGGCCACGGCACCGGTCCACATGCTCTCAACGGTAGTAGCGCAGGAGAGACGTGTGCATGCTGTGCCTGACCAGAGAGGTGCTGGCTGCACTACGCCGGGTGGCACCTTAACCAGACTGCGTCCTGCTGCCGCGGGGATCCTGTTGCACTCCTCCGAAAACGCCGACATCCTCATCGGCGCTTATACCGCATCAGGGGCTCGCCGAGGGTAACATTCCTGCCATCGCATACGAGGTTTCGGGGAGGAGTTCGGGATGACGCAATCCACGCAATACAGCAAAGGTATCGTGCTCACTTGCGGGCATGAGGGATGTGGCTGTCGAGTTCGCATCGACGAGGAGTGCCACTGCACGACCGGCGACCAAGCATACATGTGCACCTGCGGGGCACCATTGGTCGAGGTGACTGACACCGCCAGCACGACGCCCGGTACGGGGTAGCCATCATCTCGCCACCAGGCAACCCCTTAGTGGTACCGCGGCTTATCGTCCGTCGGGAACGGCGGCACGGCTGGGCGTCCGGCTGGGACGGGGTGCAACGGCGAGCACGCCCTGCCGCCCTGCGTCGAGCGCCAGGATTCCAGCCAGCGTGGCCACGCCGGTGGCGGTTGCCCACCAGCGCCCGTCGATCCGGCTGAGCTGTAGGCCTTGACTCGGGGTGACGATCACGCCGCGGTGCCAGCACCACCACGCCAGCCCGGCAAGCACGCTGGCGGCCAGCACCTCACCTGCGGCGACCAGGGCCCGGGCCCAGCGACGGGAGCGCACCTACCCACCCTGCCACGACCGCGGCGACGCCCCATCAGAAGCCGGGCTGGCGGGGCCGGAACCAGGCGTTGGCCGCAGGCAGGAACATGGTCACGATTGCCCCCATGAGCAGGGGGAGCTGGAGCACCCCGATAACCAACAAAGCTCCGGTAAGTCCTATGAGAACGATCGGCAAGGACAGCAACCTCAGACCGCCGAACACAGCCAGCACGGTTCGAGCCCAGTTGCGTCCCTTGTACATGAGGACCCGAATACGAGCGCGGCTAGGGCGGCCACAGCTACTCCGAGCGCCATCCCGATGATGTCGGCCCGTACCGGGGCGAGCAGGACGAAATCCCAGGGTCAGCGCAGCCAGCCGGCGGCCTGCACTGCCCAGTAGGTCAGCACCAGGTCAGCGCCGGCCCGGCGGATCGAGGTCAATGTCTCCAGCACGGTGCGCCGCCGGTCAACCCAGCCGCGCGCGACCGCCGCCTCCACCATCGAGTACTCGCCGGACACTTGGTAGGCGGCAACCGGAACGTCGGAGACCTCGGCAACGGCGCGCAGCACGTCCAGGTAGGACATTGCGGGCTTGACCATCACGATGTCCGCACCCTCAGCGAGATCCAGCGCCGCCTCCCGCACGGCCTCCCGAGCATTCGCCGGGTCCTGCTGGTAGGTCAGGCGGTCTCCGGTTAGCTGTGACTCCACCGCATCGCGGAACGGCCCGTAGAACGCTGAGGCGTACTTGGCGCTGTAGGCCAGGATCCCCGCGTCGGAGTACCCGGCAGCGTCCAACGCCTCCCGGATGACCCCGACCTGGCCGTCCATCATGCCGCTGGGCCCAACGACATGCGCACCTGCGTGGACCTGCGCGACGGCCATCTCGGCGTACACCGCCAGGGTGACGTCGTTGTCCACCCGGCCGGCCGCGTCGAGCAGGCCGCAGTGCCCGTGGTTAGTGAACTCGTCCAGGCAGGTGTCAGCCATGATCACGATGTCATCACCGACCTCGGCGCGCACGTCGCGCAGCGCCACGTTGAGCACGCCGTCGGGATCGGTGGCGCCGGAGCCGGTGGCGTCCTTGGTAGCGGGCACGCCGAACACCATGATCCCGCCCAGCCCGGCGGCTACCGCCTCGGCCGCGGCCTTGCGCAGCGATTCCCGGGTGTGCTGGACGACACCGGGCATGGTGGCGATCGGCACCGGCTCGGTGGCACCCTGCTTGACGAACACTGGCAGCACCAGTTGGTGCGCGCTCACGGTGGTCTCGCCTACCAGCCGCCGCATCGCGGCGGTGGTCCGCAACCGCCGCGGCCGACTAGTCGGGTACATCGGGCCTCCAGCCTCGTGAGTGGCGATACGAGCTATGACTCGCATTGCCACTCACGGGTTATCCACATCAGCGCCTGCGGGTCTTGGCTTTGCGGGGTGGGGGCAGGGTGCCTGCGGCGCGGAGTTGGGCGGCGTGTTCGGCTAAGGCGTCTACCAGGGCGCCTACCTGGGCCACCTCCGGCTGCACGTCCACCCGGAGACCGAACTCGACCGCGGTCTCCGCGGTCGCTGGACCGATGCAGGCGACGATTGTGCGAGCGTGCGGCTTGCCCGCGATACCGACCAGGTTGCGCACCGTGGACGAGGACGTGAAGCACACCGCGTCAAAACCACCCGTCTTGATCATTTCACGGGTCTCGGCGGGCGGGGGAGCGGCCCGCACCGTGCGGTAAGCCGTCACGTCGTCGATCTCCCAGCCACGCTCGCGCAGTCCGGCAGCCAACGTCTCGGTCGCGATGTCCGCGCGCGGCAGCAGCACGCGGTCCACCGGGTCAAGGACATCGTCGAAGGGCGGGAAGTCGGCCAGTAGGCCGTCGGAAGACTGTTCACCTGACGGCAGCAATTCGGGGACGATCCCCATCGAACGAACCCGGTCGCCGGTGGCCTCCCCGACGCAGGCGATTTTCACGCCGGCGAACGCACGGGCATCCAGCCCGAACTCGTGGAACTTCTCCCACACTGCCCGGACAGCGTTGGTTGACGTGAACACCACCCACTGGTAGCGCCCGTCGACCAGGCCCTTGACCGCGCGCTCCATCTGTGCGGGGGACCGGGGCGGCTCCACCGAGATCGTCGGCACCTCGACGGGCATCGCGCCGTGCACTCCCAGCCGCTCGCTCATCAGCCCGGCCTGCTCCTTGGTGCGCGGCACCAGCACCTTCCAGCCATACAGTGCCCGGGACTCCCACCAGGACAGCTTCGCCCGCTGCCCCACCACCGAACCGACCGTGACCACCAGCGGGCCGGTGAGCTCGCCACCGTCGCAGCTCAACGACGCGAGGGTGGTGTCCACGGTGTGCTGGGTGGGCTCGGTGCCCGCGGTGGTGACCGCCACCGGGGTTTGTGGGGCGCGACCGTGCTCGATCAGCGCGGCGGCCGCCTCGGCCAGGTGGGAGGCGGTGGCGTGCAGCACCAGTGGGCCCGACACCGCAGCCAGCGACGCCCAATCGACGCCCGATCGGACGTCGGCCTCGGTGTGCCCGGAACCAAGCGGCACCCCGGCAAAGGCCGGTACCGCGGTACCCGCGGGCACCCCGGGCACCACCTCGAACGGCACCGAACTGCGTGTGACAGCCAGCGCCTCGGCGACCACGGCGTCGGCGGTCAGCGGGTCTCCGGACACTAGGCGCACCACGGTCCGCCCACTTTTGGCCTCGGCGACCAGGTCCTTGGCGACGTCGGCAGGCTCCCCCACAGCCGGGCGCATCTCGGCGCCCTCAGCGGCCTGCGTGAGAATGTCGGCGGGCACGTCGGGGTCTATCACCAGTAGCGCGGCGGAGGTCAGCAGTTGCTGCGCCCGAACGGTGAGCATCCCGGCGTCGCCGGGACCAGCACCGACGAAAGCGATCCGTCCGGTGATCTTGCGGGCAAGGTTCATCTACCTACTCGTTTCCCATCGGTTCTGGACCCCGGCCGCGCAGCGCTGGGTCCCGCACCCAGCGCACCGGCACCCAGGTCCAAATCGGTTCGGACGGTCGCGGCGATCGCGGCGACGGCCTGCGGATCCAGCTCGAACAACTCGCGCAGGGCGTCGGCGTAGGCCTCGCCACCACCGGCCTCGGCGAGCTGCTTGACCCGCACTGTGGGAGCGTGCAACAGCTTGTCCACCACCCGGCGCACGGTACGGGCCAGCTCGTCGCGCACGGCGGTATCGAGTCCGGGCAGCCGGCCGTCCAGCCTCAGCAGCTCCGCGTCCACCACGTCGGCGGCCCGCTTACGCAGTGCGGTGACTGTCGGGGTGACCTCCGCGGTGCGCTGGGCCACCAGGTAGCTGTGCACCTCCTGCGCGACGAGGCGGTGAGCGGCGCTGATAGCGCTGGACCCGGCCGGTTGTCGCTCCAGCCGGCGCGCCACGGTGGTCAGGTCCAGCAAGGTCACCCCGGGCAGCTCACCTACCCCGGGCTCGACGTCGCGGGGCATTCCCAAGTCGCACACCACCAGCGGTGCCCGTGAGTGGCCCCGAGCCTCGGCGACCTGCTCGGCGCTGAGCACAGCATCGGCCGCGCCGGTGCAGCAGATCACCAGATCCGCGGTGGCCAGCACCGCAGGTACCCCGTCCAGGCCGACGGCCCGGGAGGGCGTGCCCTCGGCCTCACACTGCGCCGCCAACCGCTGCGCACTGGCCTGGGTGCGGTTGGCCAGCACAATCTCGGCCACCCTGGCTCGGCGCAGCTGCGCGGCAGCGAGGCCACCCATCGAACCGGCGCCGAGCACCAGCACCCGCCAGCCGGCCAGGTCCGGCCGGCCAGCGCAGGCCAGCGCCGCCGCCTCGGCGAGAGCTTCGGAGACCACCGAGGCACCGGCTGCGTCGATTCCGGTCTCGGTGTGCACCCGTTTGCCGACCCGCAGCGCCTGCTGCACGACCTCGTGCAGGGTGCGCCCGACGGTGCCCATCTGCTCGGCGCCCGCGTACGCAGCGCGCAGCTGACCAAGGATCTGTGGCTCGCCAACGACCATCGAGTCGAGTCCGGCGGCGACCGAGAACAGGTGCTCCACGCCAGCCGCCGCATAGTGCACGAAGAGGTGCTCAGACAACTGATCCAGCGTCATCGCGGACTGGCGCGCCAGCACATCGGTGATGTCGGTCAGACCGCCATGGAAGGTCTGTACCACCGCGTATACCTCGACCCGGTTACAGGTGGACAGCAGGAGTGCCTCGGCAACGTGCTCGCGCTCAAGCAGCTCGCATACAACCTTGCCGGCGTCCGCGATGGGCACTGCAAGTCGCTCCAGCACTCCGACCGGCGCGCTGCGGTGGGATACCCCGACAACCAGCAGACTCATCGGCCCACCACGATCCCACTGACCGGTCCGGCCACCGGCGACGCCTCGTCGCCGCAGAAACGGCGGGCCGCGTGAAACGACAGGATCTGCAGCTCCACGGCGAGGTCCACCCTGCTCACCTCGACATCGTCGGGTACCTGTAGCACCACCGGGGCGAAGTTGAGGATGCACCGGACGCCGCCAGCCACCAGCAGGTCACACGCCGGCTGGGCGGCCGCCGACGGGGTGCAGATCACCCCGATGGTCACCGCTCGTTCGATGCACACCGCCGGGATGCTGTCGATGTGGTCGACGGGCAGCCCGCCCACCGGGATCCCGACCAGGTCCTCGTCAACGTCGAACAACGCCGTGACCGGGAAGCCGCGATCGGGGAAGCCCCGGTAATTGGCCAGCGCATGGCCGAGGTTACCGATGCCGACCACGGCGACGCTATGGTGCCGGGTGAGCCCGAGCAACCGCTCGATGTTCTCCACGAGCCGCGCTGTGTCGTAGCCCACACCGCGGGTGCCGGAGGAACCCACATAGGACAGATCCTTGCGCAGCGTTGCCGAGTTCACCCCGGCAGCACCGGCGAGCTCTTCGCTGGACATCGTGGTGACACCCTGCTCGATCATCGAGGTGAGCACCCGCAAATAGACGGCAAGGCGGGCGACCGCAGCCTCGGGCACAGCCCGAGATGGCAGGTCTGCGACGGGTGCGCCGTACCTGCCGTGCTCATGCACCGTGACGGTTCCTTTCGGATCTTCCACTCAACGCCCCTGCTCGAAGACCCAGCGCTGCCCGGTCCGGGCTCGCGGATCGGCACCACCGCACTACCAGGCGTCCGGCGATGCGGCTACCACGGTAGCCGTTTGTGAACGCAGGAACAAAGTCGCGATCTTGGCACCCCCGCATGCGTCAGGGGCGGCTCCATGACGGAGCCGCCCCTGACGGGTGGTCGCTGACGGCAGGCTCAGGTAGCCGGCGGGGTCAGCACCGTGTCGATTACGAAAACGGTTGCGTTCTTGGTCGGGATGTTGCCGCACAGCACCTTGTAGCCGTTCACGGTCGGCGCCGTCGAGGTGCCGCCGATCGTCAACTTGGCGCCTTGCAGGCTGTCCAGGCTGCCCTGCTGGACGATGCCCGCAGCGTCGTAGCGCTTGCCGACCACGTGGTACTTCAGGATCTTAGCCAGCTGGCTGTCCGGCGACGCCACGTTCGGGTCGGCGGTCAGCTTCGCGACGGTGCCCGGGCTCTTGGTGTCCAAGTCCTTGAAGGCCTGATCGTACGGGGCGAACACGGTGAGTGCCTCGGCACTGTTCAGGGTGTCACCCAACT
>DASYIL010000138.1:0-2590 GCA_035997545.1 Pseudonocardiaceae bacterium | reverse complement strand
CTCTATGACCAGGCCAGAGCGGCGGAGAATCAGATCGTGCTGGTCTCCTCCAACCAGACCGGGGTGCTGGGCGAACTGCACTTCCTCGGGCAGGCGAAGGTGGTTGGCCCCGGCGGCGACATCCTCGCCCGCACGTGGGCCAAGGCCGGTATCGCGACAGCCGAACTGGACGTTGCGGCCGAGATTGCCAAAGCTCGTCGGGTGCTGCGGCATCTCGATGAGCGCAAGCCCGATGTCTACCGGACCAAGTGATGCGATGTCACTATCCGTGAGTTCAAGGGAAGGACTGTCGCAGCGTGAGGAGGTGCCACCAGCGGCAACTTTTCGCTCAATGTTGCCGTTGGTGGAACATCTGCTCCGGATCCACACACCTCTGCCATGGGGCCGGAGTGGCCGATGAGACAACCGTCGAGGTTGTCGATAGCGCTGCTCACCTACTCCACGAAACCGCGGGGCAGCGTGGTGCACACGCTCGCACTGGCCGAGGCACTCGCCGAGGCAGGACAGCGGGTGACGGTGTGGACGCTCGGCCGCGGCGGGGATTGCGGGTTCTTCCGCCCTGTCGACCCGAACGTAGAACTGCGGATCGCACCGTTTCCCGACGTCTCCGAAGAAGAGTTCGGGCCGCGGATCCTGCGGTCCATCCAGGTGCTGCGGGACGCTTTCGATCCCACCGGCTACGACGTCGTGCACGCACAGGACTGCATCAGCGCCAACGCCGTCAACCGATGCGTGCGCACCGTGCATCACATCGACCACTTCACCACGCCCGAGCTGGCCGCCTGCCACGAACGCGCCATCGTCAACCCGTATGCCCATGTCTGTGTGTCGGCCGCGGTCGCGGGTGAGCTGCTTGACGGTTGGGGGATCACAGCCACTGTCATTCCCAACGGGGTCGAGGTGCAACGCTTCGCCTGCGCGGCAGGCCCGGCCGGTGCAGCCGCTCGAGCCGCATGGCGATTGCGGCTCGGCCGCTACGTGCTGGCCGTCGGCGGTATCGAGCCCCGCAAGGGGTCACTGGAACTGCTGGAGGCATACGCCTTGCTGCATCGGCGGATGCCCGACGTGCGGCTGGTGATCGCCGGTGGGGAAACCCTGTTCGACTACCGCAACTACCGGGCTCGCTGGCAGCAGCGGGCCGCGGAGCTGCAGGTCGAACCGGTGGTGCTCGGACCGGTGGACCATGACGCGCTTCCTGCGCTTATAGCCGCGGCAGGGGTGTTCGCCTTCCCGTCGACGAAGGAGGGCTTCGGGTTGGCCGCGATGGAGGCGCTAGCCGCAGGGGTCCCGTTGGTCGTGTCAAATCTGCCGGTGTTTCGCGAGATTTTCACCGGCGTCGCTCGTTTCGCAGACGACCCGGCCGAGCTGGCGACGCAGCTGGGCGCCGGGCTCGCCGAGCCCGACGTGAATGCTCGGGAAGCCGGCCGTACGCTCGCCGCCCAGTACACCTGGTCAGCCGCCGCGCAGCGCCACCTCAAGCTCTACCAGCGCCTTGCCTAAACTGCCGTCGCGGCAGCAGGCAGACTCGTGCTACCTGCACCACCCCGAAACCAAGAGCGGACGGCCCCATCCGCTACACGCGCAGGTGGAGCCGTCCGGTGGTGGTCGGGTCAGTCTTACGGAACGCGTACCCCGGCAGTGGTCGGGGAGGAAACACTCGGCCCCTGAAGTTCCGCCGCGACGCGTTGCATCAGGGCCACCACGTCAGGGCCAGCTGTGGCCGCCTCACGAGCCAGCTCGAACACCCTCGTGTGCGCTGTGATCTCCTCCGGATCCGTGGAACGCATCTCCCGCGTCAACGTCTCCCACCACAGCGTCTCGTCGTCGTGGATGCTGAACCCACCGAGCGGCAAAATCGGTGACGGGACCCCGGCGGGTAACACCCGCAGATCAACCGAGGGCAGGCCAGCGACTGTCACCAGCCGATCAAGTTGGCCGATCAGCGTGTCCACTGACCCGAAGTGCACTGTCAACGCGGCTTGCCCGAGCACGATCTGCACCTGCCGGTGGCGCTCGTACAGCAGAGCCTGCCGCTTTACCCGCTCCGCGATCAATGCCTCCACCGCGTCAGGAGTCGCACCCACCAGAACCGGCCCACCCGGTGCCGTCAGCATCTCCCGGGCGTAAGCCACGGTTTGCACGATGGAGGGGATCATCGACGGTTGGTACTCGCGGATGATGGTGGCCTCAGCCTCCATCTCGCCGATCTGAGCCTGGCTGGCAGCGATACCACCCGAGCGGTAGTCCTCGGCCCACGCCCGGTGCTCGATACGCGCTTGGGTCAGTAGTTCCCCCAGCTCAACACGGACGGCCGGGCCCGCGCCGGTGGCTGCGACCCATGCGTCGAGGTCGCCGTCGCCGGGTAACTGGGCCCCGATCTCAAGTTTCGATACCCGTGTCTGTTGCCAGTCGAGGTGACGGGCCATGGCCGCGCCGGAGCGGAACCGGGTCGCGCGTAGTTCCCGCAACCGATTACCGAGGCGGGCACGTTGCTGGGTGACCTTCCGCCGGGACATGGTCAGAACCCTCTCGGCAACCGCTGGACCAGGCCCGAGTGCCGGGTCATGTACTGCGCCCACGGCATCGCCTG
>DASYIL010000137.1:0-7181 GCA_035997545.1 Pseudonocardiaceae bacterium | reverse complement strand
AGGATCAGCGACAAGACACGCGAGAGCCGCCGGCAGCACATCCTCGCGAGCGCGCGGAAGTGCTTCTCCCGCAACGGCTTCCACGCCACCTCGATGGACGACGTGATCGAGGCGAGCGGGATGTCCTCCACGACGGTGTATCGCTACTTCCGCAGCAAGGACGACCTCATCGGCGCCACCGCGGACGAGGGCCTCGCACGGGTCCGGGACATCTTCGTACGCGTCCTGGAACAGCGGCCGTGCCCGCCACCGGCCGAGACGCTGACCCTGCTCGTCGGCGAGCTCGAGACCAGGGTCTCCAATCCCGACTACGACATGACCCGCATCGCCTTGCAGACGTGGTCAGAGTCACTCCGCGACCCCGACCTGCACAAGCGCGCCCAGGCGCTGTACATCGAGACCCTCGATCGCATCACCGAGCTGGCGGAACAGTGGCGCGCCGACGGTCATGTCCCGTCCGGCGCGGACCCCCGCTCCATCGCCGCCACCGTGTTAGCCCTGATGCACGGCCTGATCGTCATGCACCACCTGGTCCACGACGTCGCGGCCCAAACCCTGCGCAATGGGCTGGCCGGCCTCGGCGTGGCCGTCGCTCCGAAACCGGCTCTGTCCACTCCCGAACGAAAGCAAGCCGATGCCTGACCTCGACCTGACCACACTCGCCGCGGCGCAGGACGGCTCCCAGCCCCTGTATGGGTACCTGGCCACCCCGTCGGGGAACGGTCCATGGCCCGGACTCGTGATGATCCACGAGATCTTCGGCATCGACGACGTGATGCGCCGCCATGCCGACCGGCTGGTCGACCTGGGCTACCTGACACTCGCCGTCGACCTCTACAGCGCGGGCGGCGCCCGGCGATGCCTCGTGTCCACGATGCGCGCCCTGCTCAAAGGGCAAGGCCAGCCCCTCGCCGACATCGCCGCCGCACGCGAGTACCTCTCCGGCTCACCGGACTGCAGCGGGAAGATCGGGGTCATCGGCTTCTGCATGGGTGGCGGCTTCGCGTTACTGACCGCCCCCTCCGGCTACGCCGCCGCCGCCGTCAACTACGGGCAGATCCCCAGGAACCCGGAAACAGCGCTCGCGAGTGCCTGCCCAATCGTCGCCAGCTACGGCAGCCGCGACCCATCCCTCAAGGGCGCCGCGCCCCGCCTCGAAACGGTCCTCACCGAGGCGGGCGTGCCCCACGACGTCAAGGAGTATCCGGCCGCCAGTCATGCGTTCCTCAACGACGCCGAGGCCGGTCCCCGGTTTCTGCGGCCGCTGATGCGTGTCGCCGGCATCGGACCCGAGCCCGGGTCCGCCGCGGACGCGTGGAGCCGGATCGAAGCGTTCTTTGTCAAGTACCTGCACTAACGGCGTCTAGGCCGTCGAGCACCATCAGCCAGGGCCACTACCACCTGAGCCGGTTGATCGGGCCCGCACCGCATCCGCCCCGGGCCGCTACCTGTACCCGGAGGAAGCCTTCGCGCTTTATGCGTTAGGACTGCGAGCACACCGAGCGGAGCGCAACCGCCAGCGCATCCCGGTGCAGCTGATCCAGCGGTTGTGCCGCCTCGGCGAGCGCCTGGCTGGCCTGCACGGCGCACTGCCCGCCGGCATGACGTGCGGCGGTGGTCGCTTGCAGCTGGCGGAGAATGTCGGTGGTCAGTCGGTCGAGTTCCGGCCTTACCTGCTTGCTCAGATCAGGCCGAACGGTCGGGCGCTGTTTCGGATGCACAGTCCACAGCTGGTACAGGCCCCGTTGCACAACCTTGCTGGCTTCGATTTGGTCGCGGAAGAACTGGACGCTTTCCGCAGAGTTGATGCCCATTCCCGGGGACGCGGCGGCAACCGAGTCCAGTTCTTGCTGCTCCCGGGGTGGATCGTCGATGGGCTGCGGAGTGCCGAACTTCGCCGCGGCGACCTGGTCCGCTGTCATGATCCGCTGGACCGCGAGGGCGGCGAGACCGCTAAACGGGTCCGACGGGTTACCCGGCTGGGTCGAGGCACTCGGCTGCTGGCTCGACCCAGGCGCCGACGAGGTGGGCGATTGCCCTGAACATCCCCCGATCACCACCGTCGCCACGAGCATCGACCCGGCCAACAGCCACCGGCCCAATGACACCCCTCCCAGAGAACCCCTCCGCACAATTACGAACCTCCCATCCCGGCGACGTGAAACCGGGCGAGCTGGTCGGCGTCGAACTGTTCGCGGAAGCTGGGCGACGTGGTCGGCGCGGGCCAGGGAACGGAGGTTGGCCAGTCCTCGCAGCATCGGCGCCTGCACGCTAACCGCGCGCACCCGGCGGGTCCATCGCGGCCACCACGACCGCGTGCCCTCCGGAGTAGCTGGCGCCCCAGACGCCGACCTTGGCGGCGTCCACCTGCACCAGGGTGGTGGCGTAGGTGATCGCGTGGCGGTAGTCGTGAACCTGCACCCACGGGTCGATTCCCCGGCGGGGCTCACCGTCCCTGGCGCCGAAGTTGCGGTGGACGAACACAGCGCGCTCAGGCCGGCCGAGGCGAAGGCGTCGGTGTCATTGTCCATGTACATGTCCTTCACCGAGGCGCTGGCGGGGCTGGCTGGTGTTCGTCGTCGTGCTCGGACCGCCGGTTCCACGAACGGTGGATCAGCCCCTGAGGTCGGCGCTTAGCTGCCCTGTTCGGCACGACCGGTCGGCTGCAGCTGCCCGATGTGGTGGGCCAAGCGCAGTTCGACATCGCTTCGCTGCTGGAAGCCGTGCTCCAACAGGGCTCCGAGCCGCGTCTGTGCGGCACTGCGGGCGGCGGAGGCCCAGAAGGCCTCCAGAGCCGGGGGGAGCAGGGTGTCGTCGGGCAGACTGACCTGATCGACGTAGTGCTTGGTCTCGGCGAGGGCTTGCTTGTCGAAGGAGCCGATGCGCGCGGCGAGGGCATCGACAAAAGCGTCGAGCTGCCCGTCGGGAAGGGCGCGGTTAACATAACCGTACCGCTCGGCGAGTTCACCGTCGACGTCTTGGCCGCCGAGGAGGATCTCCAGGGCTCGGCCCCTGCCCACGAGCTGGGGCAGCCGGGCCATCGGGCCGCCGCCCGGGACGAGAGCGACGCTGACCTCGGGCTGGCCGAGGATCGCGAGTTCCCGGCTGGCGAAGCGCAGATCGCAGGCCAGCACGAACTCGCTGCCCGCGCCGCGGGCGCGGCCCCGGATCGCGGCGATGCTGACCACGGGTGCGCGGCTTAGGCGTGTCGTGACGTCGAGCCAGGGGTGCATGCCGCTGCGGCCGTTCGGCATCGAGGTGGTCTCCGCGGAGTCCCGCACGACGTCGTAGTGCGCGAGGAAGTAGTCAGGGTCAGCGCTGTCGAACACGACGACTCGCACGTCGGGGTCGGTCTCCAGCGCGGTGACCAACTCGTCGAGCTCACCGATCGTGTCCGGGTCGACGAGATTCAGTGGTGGATGATCGAAGGTGACGCGCCACACCTGCGGCGAGGACCGATCGACACGCAGCTGCTGGGCCGTGTCGGACATGTGCACTCCCGATTATCTACTGTGGATGGCATGGAGTTTACTCCCTACTTGTAACCCATGATCCATTCCCGATGACCCGGGGCGAAGACGGCGCCGCCACTAGTATCGCCACCACCAGGGCGTGTCGTGCGGACCATGTGACGTATCCCAGTCGCTTGGATGTCAAGCTGCTGCCTTCTCGACACGGTGCGACCATGCGGTCGCTGCGTTGTAGAGGGTTCGGGTTTTGAGGCAGCCGTGCCGGATGCCCACGAGCCAGTTGGCGAGCTGGCGCAATGCGGCGTTGTGTTCGGCGCTGCGGCTTTGAGCTGGTCGTAGTAGGCGCGGGCGCCGGGCGAGGCGTTGAGCGCGCTGAAGGCTGGGGTCATGAGTGCGTCGAGGAGCCGGTCGTTGTCCACATACCCAGCCATCCGGCCGCGGCCCGGTCCAGTCGTCCGGATTGGCATAGCGACCAAGTGCCACCACCGCGGTGCAAGGCACCGCGCTGAGTGCCTGCACGATTCGGGACATTGCCGAGCCTTCGGACGAAAGGAGCGGTTTGGAGCCGAGTGCAGTAAACACGAAGGGCCGGTCATCCCTGAAGGAGCGATCCGACCGTGACCACCCCGCCTGCCAGCGAGCACACCCCGACACCGTCGCTGCGTCGCCGGGTCACCCGGACCGTGCTCGCCGTGATCGCGGTGCTGCTGCTCGTCGTCGGCGTCGCGATCGACCTCGCCCTGGGCGTTCAGCTGCGCCGTGACGTGCACGACCGCCGGACGGCACCGTGCGGGCAAGACCCGCACTTCGGCCGGAACGTCGGTCGCGTCGTCCAGGAACACCACCAGATACCGCGCCGAACCTTATCTTGAGCTGAGGACATGATCATTACCCCGTTTGGCCAGCAGCTCCTCCAGGTCTCGGTAGGACAGCCCGTAGCGCAGGTACCACCGCACCGCCGACCGCACCGCCACCGTGATCACTTCCGATGGGAAGGGGAAACCGGTGAAGCCAGACCTCGGGGCGGGCACTCGGGCAAGGTGACGACGCATCAGCTCAGCCTGCCCGCGGTGATCCGCCGACGCAACAGTGCCCTGCAAGCCACCCAACGCCCCGACGACCGCACCCTGCCCGCCCGAGTCCGCGAAGGCGCCCACGTGCGATACGCATTGAACGTCCCCAACCACGAGACCGCCAAAATGATCCTCGCCGACGCCGCTGATCGCGGCGCCCGACCTCAAGACCTTCGCCCCGGCTCCGATGCCGGCATCGTCGTCGCGACCGGCGAAGTCGAGGACATCCCCCAGGGTCAGGCATTCGCGATCGTGCGCACCCACTACGTGTCCACCAAGACGCCTACACCGTGATCACCCGAGCCATAGACACCATGAAGCGCCCCGGCCGCACCATCACCACCGGCCCACCCACCGAATCCGAGGCCGCCCGGGACCTCCTCACCGACGTCGCTGCCGTGTTGGACGGGAACGACAAACTGCGCTCCGTCGACGTGCTCCACCAACTCAGGGTGCGCTGGGAATCCACCTATGGCAGCTGGTCAGCCCAGCAGTTCGCCACCGCACTAGATGACCGAGGGGTCGAAGTCAAGAAACGCAGCCTCGACGGACAACCCGGCCAACGGGTCGTCCTCACCGCCGCACTCAACACCCAACACCCCGAATCCGACCGATCCCCGACCGATCCAAAGTGAGGCAGACCGTGAGGCATCGGACCCCTGCTAGGGCACATGCCTCACCCTCGCACCCGGACACTGCCTCACGCCTGACCTGCGACAAGGCAGATAATTCTGGTGAGTCAGACCGGCATCCACCACCTGAGAACGCTCGCTTTAGCGAGCCGAGTGGGGTGCCCGCACCTGCCACACGGGGTCGGGCAGTCAAAATTTGAGAACCGGCGCCCTCGACACCTGTTGGAAGAGGAAACGGGAAACAGCGTGGAAGCCGTGACCGCGGGGGGTACTGCACTCCGGTGATCTTGCTTTCGATGTTCCGCACGGTCAGCTGGCTGGCGAGGGCTGCGGTGAACAGCGAGACGAAGCTGACCCCCACGATGGTCCACATCACTGCGGCGGCCCGGCCCAGCGGCCGTTTAGGGTCCGCGACGCCGTAGTCACCGACCAGCCCGAGCCCGGCCGCCTGGTATATCCCCAGCCCGACGCCGGCAAGGTAGCCGAGCCGGGTACGACGCCGGGTGGCGAGCCAGACCAGGTGCCCTGCGATGATCAAGGCGGCCAGCAGCGCCAGCAGGTAGCGCCCCAGCCCAGCGGTGACGAAGCTGGCCAGCTCGCTGGTCCAGTTCGACGAGCTACCACGAGGTGTGGTCATCACTTCCAGCCCGGCGCTGAACATGGGATAGCTGAAGTCGAGCACCTGCTCGCGATCCTTGGTGATCGTGATCCCGGCGATACCGACGTCCACGGTCGAGATCTGCACATCCCTTAGCAGCGGGGGGAGGGTGTCGTGCCAGACATAGCTCGTCTGCCAAGAGTTGCGCCGCGCAATCTCGTTCCACAAGTCGATGCTGAAGCCGTGATACTGATCGCCGTTTCTGGTCACGAATGGGTCGAGCGGCTTGATCCCCACCTTGATGGTGCTGCCTGGTGCGCCGTCGGCGTCCCGCCTCGTCGTATCCGCGGACGCCGCTGACGGTCCAGCCACGGTCGGCATCAGCCCTACCCCAACAATGGCCGCCCACCTCCGGGTTCGGATCATCACGAAGTGACAGTATGCCCCGGGGGAACGGTGACGCCGCTTGATCAGCGCGTGCTCGGTCCACGATCGGGACAGCGAGCGCTGCCAGCATGGCGATGTCGGTCAGCACGCTGAGCAGGGCCTGGGGCGCGGGATGGAACCTTCGAGTTCGGCCTCCAAACCATCCTCGATGGCCTGGAAGCCCAACTTATCGCCCGCCGACCACAACGCGCGCAAGGGCGAATTTCGCTGATCGTCGCAACGACGAGGGCGTCAGCTTGGCATGTAGCTGGCGTAGACGAGCGTCGCCTGTCGGTCACTTGGACGATGCGCTCGCGGTCGCCTTTGCCGAGCACCCACAGGCGCTCCGATTTCCCCTCGCTGCGATCGAGCCGCAGGACCTCGGAGCTGTGCGCGCCGATGGAAAGCAGCAGCGGGATCGGTGCCCGGTTGCGTTTCTGCACCCGGATGTAGGTAAGCCGTAAGCGGCGTCTTAGCCGGAATGAGCCGATATCGGCAGTCCTCGCCGACAGGGGTGGCGGAGTCGGTGCAGGTGCCGGCCGGTGTAGTCCTTGATCAGGGCGCGAGCACCGTTATCCCCGAGTCGCATCCGGCGTTTTCGGGTAGGAGGCATACAGAGGATCAGCGATCACGTGATCGACACCGCGGGTCTACCTGCGGCGGCCCACTGAGAACCCGATTAACGCGCCGATGACGACGACGATGATGATAACGATCAGGATGGTCTTCCCGATACCCGCGAGGAAACCCCGGGCCTGGAGCTGCGCGGCGAACAGCCCAGCTTCAGTCGCAACGAGGAACATGGCGCATGACTATAACCCTCGCACCCGGCGACGCGAGTGAACCGGTTGGCGCGAAGATCGGCTCACCCGGATCCGATCGTCCTGCTGGCTACCCGCGTTGGGGGCAGAAGGGACCCGATCCCGTCGCGGCTACTTGTTGAAGACGTCCTTCACGGCGTCTTTGTCCTTCTCGCCGGCCT
>DASYIL010000136.1:0-5199 GCA_035997545.1 Pseudonocardiaceae bacterium | reverse complement strand
CGCCCGATCACCTGATCTTGCAGCTCCATGCGATCCGGAGTCGTCAACTCTCCTCCTTCAGTGCGCTGCTGACTTCGAATCACGACATACCCGGCGTCCGGAGTGTTTACACCCCGACTCACCCCCGGGAACCGGGATCATCGCGTCGCCGTGGTTCGGATGGATTGCGGCACTCCCCAGCTGCGGCCCTTCGGGGCCCTCTGGGCGCACAGCGTCAGCACGCGCAGAGTCTGCAACCAGTCCTCCAGACTTATCCACCGCAATGGTCAACAGGGCGGCCAACTGGCCCAACCCACCCAACAACGGCCTCCCCGTGGGCTAGCTACCACGGGGGCAGCCCGGGGCAGAGCCAGACCACTCCAGGCGCCGGTTGCTCCGTTGCGGTCGTGGAGGTTGGCTGTCCCGCTACGTTTCCCTCAGGTGGGGTGGTTTTTGTGCGCGCGTGGTCGTATCTGCGTTTCGTGATCCAGCAAGCCAGGAACCCCCGGTGGGTCGCCGCTAGTTCTGGTGCTCATGCGCGGAATGTCCCAGCGGTTCGTTCTAGTCGTCAGAAGTTTTGGCCCCGGTGCTCGAGTCCTGGATGTGGTCGGCGGGTGCCGCCGGATGCGGTGCATGATCTGTGTCGGCGGGCGGGCCCGTATGTGGCGTTGATTCGGGCACCTAGGCATGGGGGCCCGTGTTGCCCGGGGGCGTGTCCGGGGTGTCGGGCGTGTTTGGATACTCCCCGGGTTAAGGCGGGGTGGTGTGTTCGGTGCGGTGTATGTGTGGTGTGCTGCCGGGGTCACGGTGTGTTGGCTTTGCCTACGATCCGTGAGTGTGTCTGAGCATTCGAAGCAGTGGCATGATCCGTCGGATCGTCTTGGGGTGGGCAAGATCCTTTCCGTGCGAGTCCATAACTGTCCCGAGGCTCCGATCTCGCGAAGTCGGGATTAAGCAGCTCGTCGATCTGCTGCGCTGAACGGCGCACCCGGAAAGACAGCAGGGCCAACTCACGGTCGATAACCATCTGAATGTCTTTGTCAGTCATAGACCACATCCTGACGCGAATGCCTAAGCTGAGCAGATCAACACGTGGCGCACTATGGCCTGCCAATAAGATTTGGTCCACAGTCACCGAGATGGAACCAGGACACTCGGACTATATCTCACCGACCGCGCCACCGGCGCCCCTTGCTGTCGGTGAGTGTGATCGTGACCTCGTCACGCTGCTCGCGGAAGTAGTCGTTGGTTGTTACAACCGCCCGGGGGTCGGCACTGAAATAGAGTACCGACAGCGTCTTCGACTCGCCCGCTCCCAAAACATCGATCGGCAGCGGCTGCATCGAGTCCGACTCGCCAACCAGGCCATCGGGGCGGCCATCCGGCAAATAGACCACGTCCACGTCGAGCACCGGTGCGTCGTCCCCAGTGGGGTTCGTCGCAATCCCCGGGTCGACCACGGGACATCGCTTGTTCACCCTCGAGGCGCAGAGTCGGGGCTGATCAAGCGTCAGCGAGGGGCCGCTGAGGAAGAGGGCCAGCGTGACGAAACGGCGCATCCTGTGGTGGTTCTTGCTTCCCCTGCTGACCTTCGGTATGGCCACATTCGCAGTGGTGGGCTACGCCGGGGGGCGGCTGCGCAGCCGATGGCACCTCGCCGCCGCAGCTGGTTACTTCCTGCTGTTCGTCGGCTTCGTTGTCGGTGGCCTGTTCACCGATCCCGAGAAGGCCGGAGTGGTCGATGCGATCATGACTCAGCTGTTTCTCGTGAACTGGCTGGTCGGCAGCGCCCATGCTGGCTGGTTGGAGAGGCGACTCAAGGTCAGACGATCCACAGTGGAAGCACCATCACCGGCAGACCCGGCGGTGTTGGTTGCACAACAGCGACTTGCCCGTAGGAACGAGGCACGGGCGCTGCTCACCAGCAACCCGGCGCTCGCGGCGGAGCTGCGTATCGGCCGGCCCGACCTTCGTCGGCAGTACGATGACGGTGGGCTTGTTGACATCAACCAGGTGCCCGCAGAGATGATCGCGTCGGAGTTAGGGATTCCCTTCCTCGTCGCCGAGGAGATCGTCGTACAGCGCACGAGGGTCGGTGGTTTCTACACCGCGGACGATCTTGTCGTTTACTGCGAGGGGGTCAACCCGTACCAGGTGGCAGTCGTCCGGGACCGGCTCCTTTTCACACCGACGTGATCAGCTTCCCCAGCGATCGTCGGGCTAGCAACAGCAGTCGCCACGTCGGCTTAACGGGTGGGGATCTTCGCGCTAGAGGGCCGGGCCGGCATCTCCACCAGCTACTCGTGCTCACCCAGATTCGCCAGGACAACGGCCAGGTTGTGGGCCGAGCGCAGGGTGTCGGGGTGGTCGTCGCCTCGGGCTCGTGGTGGTGTTCCAATCGTCCCCGTTTGCTGCCGATTTACCTGATGTGGTCGATAGCGACAACTATTGCGAAACCACCGAAAAATAGCCACCAGGACACTACAGCGACAAGATTCCAGGCGATGCGCGATCGTGGCGTGCCCGGCTGGACACGCCACAGGTAACTCCCCAGCAGCAGGCCGAGTCCCGCCCACGCCAGCAGAATCGGGAAAAAGAGATCAAGTTCCGCAGGAATGAACACCTTGGCGGTCTTACTATTTACGGTAATCGTTGCCACATCGCCGAGCCACAGCTGCAGATCAGCTCTGGAGCCTGTCCGGGCGGCGTCGTAGGTGTCGTGGTCGACACGATACGTGATCTCACCCTTGGGCCGTTGCACGGTCAGTTCATAATCGTCGTCCCAGCAGTTAAGAGGGCGATGTTGCATTGGCAGAGTGCGAGCACGCTGATCCGGGGTGGATACCCGTGATCAGATGGCGAGGGCGAGTTCGGCGAAGGCCGCCGAGAGCCGATGTCTCGGCTCGCCATCCACGCCGAGTTCGTAGTGACCGCGGCGGAGGTTCTGCACGAACGCGTGTCCGGCACTGATCACCCGTGCCGAGCGGAGCCGTTTCAGCCCGCGCATCGGGCGGAGCCGCGCCTTGAACCGACCGTGATCTGCCTCAATCGGGTTATTCGCGTACTGCTTGACGACGTGGCACGCAGCGGGCAGCACCTCGTCGAGCACGCGCGGGTAAGCCGGTGCCCGGTCGGTGCTCACCTCGGTCGGGCGGGGACCGTGCGCCAGGGCGCGGATGAAGAACTGGCGAGTGGCCGCGAGATCCCGCTGCTCGGACATCAGCACGTCGATGACCTGCCCGTACTGGTCGAGCGCCCGGTACAGATACACCCAGCGCCCGGCGACCTTCACATACGTCACGTCGACCAACCAGCGATCGCCTGGGGCGTGCCGGCAGGGTCGGGCCGCGTCGACCAGCAGCGGAGTGAACCGCTGCACCCAGCGATACACGGTCACGTGATCCACGTCGATGCCCCGCTCGACCAGCAGCTCTTCAACATCTCTATATGACAGCCCGTAGCGCAAGTACCAGCGCACAGCCACCACGATCACCTCCGGTGGGAACCGAAACCCCGCGAAGCTGGACCTCGACACTGGCACACGAGCAGGGCGACGACGCATCAGCCCAGGCTGCCCGAGTAGGTGACCCGCAACGCAACGGTGCCGGGTGGGATGCTGGGTGTCGTGTCCGGGCCGCGGCGAGTGTTTGTCAGCCATACATCGGAGTTGCGCCGGTTGCCGGTGGGTTGGTCGTTTGTGGCGGCGACGGAGCGGGCGGTGGCCGAGGCCGGGGATGCGATCTGTGACATGGCGTATTTCGGCGCACGGGATCAGGCGCCGGCGCAGGTGTGCCGGGAGGCGGTGCGCGGCGCGGATGTGTTCGTGGGGATTGTGGGTTTTCGGTACGGCTCACCGGTACGTGACCGTCCAGAGGTGTCGTATACGGAGTTGGAGTTTGAAGAGGCCGCCACGGCTGGTCTGCCGCGGTTGGTGTTTCTGCTGGGTGAGGATGCGCAGGGCCCTGCGGAGTTGTTCCGAGATATCGAGCATGGCGCGCGTCAAGAGAGGTTCCGCAAGTCGTTGACCGAGTGTGGGATCACCGTCACGACCGTCACCAGTCCTGATGACCTGCGGGCGGCACTGTATCAGGGGCTGATGCAGCTCAACCAGGACCAGTCCGGTGGCACTGCGCTATCCGGTGGCACCGGGGGGTGGCGGGGGCCGGTGTTCGTGGCGCCGCCGTTGCGGGGTGATGAAATCGCCCGGCCGGGGCTGATGGAGCAGCTGGTGGCGGCAGTGACCCGGCCGGGCGCGGGCGTGGTGGGGATGACGACGGGGTTGTGGGGTGCCGGGGAGTTTGGCAAGACCACGCTGGCTCGACTGTTGGGCCACCGCGACGAGATCCGGGAGCACTTCCCCGACGGGGTGGTGGGTAACCGTCGGCGAGGACGCCACCGGGCCGGGTCTAGCCGAGAAGGTCACGAACGCGGTCTATCTGCTGCGTGGTGATCGGCCGGCAGTGACGGATCCGGTGGGGGCGGGCGCGGAGTTGGGACACGCGCTGGGGCAACGGCGGGTGTTGCTGGTGGTCGATGACGTATGACGTATGGAGCGCGACTCAGATCGAGCCGTTTGTGATGGGCGGGCCGAGCGCAGTGCGGTTGTTCACCACCCGCATTCGGGGGGTGCTGCCAGGCTCAGCACAGCTGGTACGGGTGGACCAGATGGGCCCAGGTGAGGCGGAAAAGCTACTGGCAGCCGGGGTGGGCGGGGTGTCGGGTGCTGTGATGGCGGAGCTGGTAGCGGCCACCGGGTACTGGCCGGTACTGCTGGCGCTGGTCAACGGCGCCCTCCGGGCCGACCTAAACACCGGGCGTCGGATTGAGGACTCGATGCGCGAGATCCTGCAGGAGCTGCGCACCACGGGCCCGACCGCGCTGGATGTCACCGACGCCGAAGAGCGCCACACCGCGGTGGCCCGCACGATCGGAGTCAGCCTCACCCGGCTGACCCCCCAGCAGCGACAGCGGTACCTGGAGCTGGCGGTGTTCGGCGAGGACGTGGCGATCCCCGGTGCGGTACTGGCCCAATACTGGAACACCACCGGAGGCTGGTCAGCATTTCACACCCGACGGTTCTGCCAACGGCTAGCCGAACTGGCCCTGGTCAGCGACTACCGCTCCGACCCCGAGCAAGTGGTGCTGCATGACGTCATCCGCGGCTACCTCCGTGAGCAGACCCAGCACCAGCGCAGGGACTTGGACCGGGCACTGATCGAC
>DASYIL010000135.1:0-5402 GCA_035997545.1 Pseudonocardiaceae bacterium | reverse complement strand
CCCGCTCCCCGCTGCGCAGCGTGAGCACCACACCCGCCGCCCGCCGCAGCACCAACTGATGCACCAACACCGCGGACAACTCATCCAGCAGATGCGCATCGTCCACCCCGACGATCACCCCAGCCCGCCCCGCACCGGCCACCAATGCATCACTGGCCTGCCGCACCAGCCGAGCCGGATCCGAGCCCACCACACCCAACGTCGCCGCAAACGCACCCAACGGCAACACCCGCGCCGACGCCGTCGCCACCGCCCACCGAGTCACCGCGCCCCGCTGCTCAGCCGCGGCCAGGGCCTCCCGGGCCAATCGGGTCTTACCCACTCCTGCCGCCCCAGCCAGCACCACCCCAGCCGGCCCATCCCGGCGACGGGTCAGCCCACCGATCCGGCTCAGCTCCTCAACCCGCCCCGTCAACGGCCATCCCTCAGGCACAATCGAATTCTAGGGGACCTATCCCACCGGGCAGAATTGCATTGTGCGAAGCCGGGGCAGGGTTGGATCGTTGGTTCGTCATTCGGTGAGATCACCAGGCCCAGCTCGTCGAAGGCAGCCGCGACCCGCAGAGTTACCGGTTGCTCAACGCGGAGTTCGTAGTGACCGCGGCGGCGCGTGCCCACCGGAGATGGGTGACGTCGCCGGCCAGCAGCAGGGCGCGTAGACGGTCCATCTGCGCGGTAGCAGCCGGGGTGATGTCCTGCGGGCGCCGAGCAGGACGCGTAAACGCTTCGCGATCCCGGTCGGCTCGAACCGCCGGAGGAGATCAGCGTCCAGACGCAGCGTGACGAAGTGGGCGTCGATGGGGTCGGACTTACCCTTGCCACGACGCAGCGTACGGGTGGGCTGTTCGTACTCGATCACCGCAGACCGGCCGCCGTCAGCGTCCCGGCAGGCCGACCCCGTGGCTGCGGGTCCCTTCGAGAGCGACTGCCAGCCAGGAGATCGTAGGCAAGGGAAAGCCAGCGGCGATTTAAGCGGATCCCGTTTTCGACGGAGATGGAAGGCAGCGGAATGACACGCTGGATCACAACGTTACCACCTGATTCTGCAGTTTAGTCTATATGGAGTGTGAAGGTTACAGAACTCGTAGTGCTCTCCTTGAAGATCGGCCGAGTCGGCATTGTCGGATTTGTGTATTACGCCTGGTTCAAGCGTGAGTCGTGGACCTCGACGGCGGTCGGTGGTATCAGCGCCGATCCGGCGTGCTCTTCCTTGTGTAAGCCCACCGGCAGGGGAAGGACCCCATGAAGCCCACAACCTCCGTGCTTGGGCGAGCCCGTCCGGAGGGCACGCCTTCGGGTGTGGCCGCGGCGTGGCCGTTGACGGGTCGGGTTGAGGAGCTGAGTCGGATCGGTGGGCTGACCCGTCGTCGGGATGGGCCAGCGGGGGTCGTGCTGGCTGGGGCGGCGGGAGTGGGTAAGACCCGGTTGGCCCGCGAGGCGCTGGCCGCGGCTGAGCAGCGTGGTGCGTCGACCCGGTGGGCGGTGGGCACGGCGTCGGCGCGGGTGTTGCCGTTGGGTGCGTTCGCGGCGACGTTGGGGGTTGTTGGGCCGGATCCGGCTCGGTTGGTGCAGCAGGCCAGTGAGGCGTTGTTGGCGGGTGCGGGGCGTGCGGGCTTGGTCGTGGGGGTCGACGATGCGCATCTGCTCGATGAGCTCTCCGCGGTGTTGGTGCACCAGTTGGTGTTGCGGCGGGCGGCGAGTGTGGTGCTCACGTTGCGTAGTGGGGAGACCGCGCCGGATGCGGTGACGGCGTTGTGGAAGGACGGGCACCTGCCCCGGCTGGAGCTGCAGCCGCTCTCGCCGGATGAGACCGCGACGCTGGTGGAGGCCAGGCTGGGCGGGCCGGTGGACTCCGCCGCGGCGCGTCGGCTGTGGTCTGTCACCCAGGGTAATGCCTTGTATTTGCGGCAGCTGGTTGACGGTGAGCTGGAGTCGGGTCGGTTGCATCAGGTCACCGGGGTGTGGCGGTGGTCAGGTGAGTTGGCGTTGTCGCCGGGGTTGGTGGAGTTGGTGTCGGCCCGGATCGGGCGGCTGCCTGATGCCCAGCGAGAGGTCCTGGAGGTGCTGGCGTTCGGGGAGCCGTTGGGTGTCCCGTTGCTGGTGGGGTTGACCGATGCGGTGGCGGTGGAGCAGGTCGAGGCCCGGGGCCTGGTCGAGGTGTACCCGGATGGGCGGCGGTTGCAGGTCCGGTTGGCCCACCCCCTCTACGGCGAAGTGCAGCGGGCGCAAATAGGCAAGCTGCAGGCTCGGCGGTTGCGCGGTCGAATCGCCCAGGCCCTGGCCGATACCGGTGGCCGCCGGGCCGATGACACTCTGCGTCGGGCGGTGTTGATGCTGGACTCCGACCTGCCACCGGACTCGGTGTTGCTCACCGGCGCCGCCCGCCACGCCAGCGAGCTGGGGGATCTCGTGCTGGCTGTGCGGGTCGCGCGGGCCGCGGTCGCTGCCGGCGGTGGTTTCGAGCCGCGGCTGCTGCTGGGCCATGCACTGGGCTGGGCCGGTCGCGGGGCTGAGGCCGAGGCTGAGCTGGCCGAGCTGGGTGCTCTGGCCCGCACCAATGCCCAGCAAGCCCAGGTGGCGATTCCCCGGGTGCTCAGCTTGGCCTTTGTCCTCGGGCGTCCCGCCGAGGCCGAGGCCGTGCTCAACGCCGCAGCGAGCACGATCACCGGTGACGCTGCCGCGCTGGAGCTGGCCGGGCTACGGGCGGTTCTCGACGCCTATCTCGGCCGGACTGCCCAGGCCGCCGAGGCGGCCGCCGGGGTGCTCGCCCATCCGCGATGCTCCCCGACCGCGACGTACCTGGCCGGGTGGGGTCTCGCGGCGGCGCGCGGGGGGCTGGGCCGTCTGGAGGGGGTTGAGGAGACCTTGCGGCGGATTGACGCCCAAGTCGAGTCCTTCGAGATCGGGCTGCACCAGGCGGCCGTCGCCGTGTTCTGGTGGGTGTGGGGGCTGCTCCTGGCGGGCCTGCTGGACCGGGCCCATCAGGTCGCGCAGCGTTACCGCGAGCGCTGCCAAGACACCCCCGGCCCCGGGGAGGTGATCACCAGCCTGATGTGCGCGGCGGTGGCGGTGTCCCGTGGACAGGTCCGGACTGCGGCACGGTGGTACCGCCAAGGTATCGCCGCCCTCCATGGTGCGGACCCCGGCGGCTTGTCGTTTCGCGGGTTGGTGGGCCTCACCGGCGTGCTCGGGATGGACGGTGAGGCGACCGCGGCGCGCCAGACCTTCGTAGAGATGACCGCCGCGCGGCATCCAATAGCCGTCTTCCTGGAACCGGATGTGCTGCTCGCCGGGGCGTGGGTGGCCGCCGCGGAGGGCGGTGTCAGCGAGGCCCTCACGCTCGCCCGCCAAGCGGCCGAAGTGGCCGCGTCGCAACACCGACCCGCCGTGGAGGTGGTCGCGTTGCACGCCGCAGTCTGTTTCGGTGACCGCACCGTGGCCGACCGGCTCGCTCAACTGGCCACCCAGGTCGATGGACCCCGCGCTGGTGCTGCGGCCGCGCACGCCGCCGCCCTGGCCACCGACGACGGTGCAGCACTGCACACCGTCTCCGTGCAACTCGAACAGATCGGCGCCCTGCTGCTGGCGGCTGATGCCGCCGCCCAGGCCGCTGCTGTCCACACCCGCCAGGGCCGGCGCGGCTCCGCTCACACCGCCACCACCCGCGCCCACCGACTCGCCCAGGTCTGCGAAGGCGCCCGCACCCCCGCGCTGACTGCGCTGGCCGCACCGCTGCCCCTCACCGACCGGGAACGCGAGATCGTCACCCTCGCCGCCGGTGGGCTGTCCAACCGCGACATCGCCGAGCGGCTGGTCGTCTCGGTCCGCACCGTGGAAAACCACCTTTACCGCGCCAGCACCAAACTCGGCACCACCGACCGCACCGAACTCATCACCCTGCTCCACGGCCACTAAGACTAAGACGCCAAGCCGTACACTCGCGCCTAAGCCGCGAGATCCGACGCAAGACGATCGAGCCATCCGCACCCTCAGTCTTGCGCTGGCTCGGTTTCGGTTCCGCGAAACCGTCGACGGAAATAGACCTGCCAGGCATGGGTGCCACCACCGAGAAGCCACGCGAAAATTGCGGCCACACCTATCGCACCGAAGACGACATCGACCACGGGATCGAGCGGGGCCATCCGGTCCGCGGCGTAGTAGCGGTCGACTTTCTGGACGACCGCGGTGTGTGTGTCAGGCATCGGAGTTCGCCCTCAGTCAGTCCCTCGTTCTCCTTGGCCTGTCGCAAGGCTTCGATCTGGGCGCGTACCGCCCGCTCCCGCTCAGTGATCCGCCAGGCCTCGCGGCCCAGTTCCACCAGCTCGGCTAGCAACACGGGCAGCGACGGGGCCGGCGCGGGGGCGGTCATGGCTGGGTCCAGTCGCGATCGATTCGGGTCTGCGCATCCGCGGAACGAACGTCGTGTTTCCTGGGGATCCACGCGATCGTCTGATGTTGTTCGAGCCTGTCTCGCAGCTGCGCGAGGGCCCGCGCCCGGGTGGGCCCGATTGCGCCGGGCGGGATTCCGGTGGTGCGGGCGACCTCGGTGTAGGGACGGGGATGGTCGGTGAACAGCGCCCGCAGCACGGTCTGCTGGCGGGGCGACAACTCCTCGACGAGCTTCCACAGCGAGCGCGCGGTGTCGGCGTCGAGGGCCCGCCGCTCGGGGCCCGCCGAGGGGTCAGCGACGTCAACGGGGTCCGAGATGTACGGGGCTTGGCGCAGGAGTTGCAGGCATACGCGGCGGGCGGTGGTCGCCAACCATCCGGCCAGCCGTTCCGGGCTCTGCACCCGGTGGGCGTTTTCGGCCAGCCGCAGCCACGTCGTCTGGACCGCGTCAAGGCTGTCGGCGTTCTGTAGCCGAAACGACCGCACCGTCGCGGTGACGAGCTTGCCGTACCGGCGGATGATTTCCTCCCAGGCCGCTGGGTCGCCCTCGCTCACCCGCGGCAGCAGGTCGGCAACGCTCTGCGTGGCGCTGGTCGGGGCGTAGCTGGTGGCGGTCAGCATCGCGGTCCCCTAGAGCTATCGAAGGTGGGTGTGGAGCCACCGGCGCTTACTGCCGGACCCAGATTGCGGATGACACTCGGGTCGTCACCGGGGTCCGTTCGACCCCGCAGCGGCAGGCGAGGCATGGCTGGCCTCCCCCCGTGGTCCATCTCGTCGGCGGCCGCGGAGAACTCCTCAACCGGGGCGGCGACGAATGTCGCGCTGGCGGGTGGCGGTGATGGGCAGCTCGCCCAGGCGGGCCAGCAGTGCGGTGGGCCCAGCAGCGGCGGTCGGCGGTCATGGATCGTCTGAGCGATCAACCCGCCGCCTACCACGCCGATGCGCAGAACCGCGCTCATGTCGCATCCCGTTCCGGTGTCTGTCGTCTGTCTGCTTCAGTCGACTGTGGCCGG
>DASYIL010000134.1:0-2403 GCA_035997545.1 Pseudonocardiaceae bacterium | reverse complement strand
AGTCCCGCAACCGTCATCCACTCACCGTCTCACCCAAGGGCACTCTGCGGGCACCACGGTCGACCAACTCAGCTTGACGTGCGGCAGCCCGCTCTTTATCACCACGGACCGTGAATGAGGGTTACATGCGCCGCCAGCGGCGGACCGCATCACGATCGCTTCTTAGCCGACGCCGACCTCACGAAGGGACTCGGGCCCCTTCGTCTGTCGCAAACTGAGACGCGGCGCGGCTCGTCCATACGTTTTCCCTGCGTTGTACTTGACGGTCAGCCGTCCGGCAGCAGGACAGGAGCAACCATGATGTCCCAGCTGGCCCAAGGTTCGGTGCCACCCACCACCGCACCGCACCTGCGGACCCGCACGCAGCTTGTGCTGGCCGACCAGGCCGCGATCTTCGACGATCTGCCGTTCGTGCTCAGGGGCTGCGAGTTGTTGATCACACAGCTGGAGCGTCGAGACGAGCGCGACGAGGTTGCGCTGGAGTCGCTGTGGGTTTCCGCGCTCAGTTCGCACGCGCGGTGTTTCCGGCCACGGGCGAACGCAGGATGGGTCTCTCGGTGACCGACCGCTCCGAAACCGGACTGAAGGGCGACGTCGTCAATCGGCACGACCTGCTCGGAAAGCTGCGGGACTTCTACGTCAACGGCCCGGCCAACCCCGTGAGGCGTTCTCCGCCAGCGCGTCACAGGCAGACCCGTCACAGGCAGAGGACAGCACGGTGCACGGAACCGTGATCACCTCGGTGGGCCACCCAAAGTCATTGCGCGCGGCACATCCGCCCTGTTCTCCGGCCTGCGTTCCCGGCCGCTGTCGTTCCGACGAGCAACGGCTGGAAAGAGGCCTGCACTGCCCGACGTTGCCGCGCCCTGCTCGTAGGCCAGACCAGCACCACACGAAGGAGGACGAGTGTCGCCCATGCTGGTGATCTCCGATCAAGGCGTGACCCCGGTGGATCCGCACACAGCACCGCGGACAGCGGCAGCTGACCGCGGCCCACGCCGCGACGCGGCGGTGGCGGCTGCTGGTGTGCATCCAGATCGCGTCACTGGTGTGGACCCCCGGACCAAGGAGAGCTGGTGGTAGGGAACGTGCATGGCCTGCAGGTCCCTGTGATGGTCCTGGCGGCGGTCCTGCTGCTGACCTGGTTGGCCCGGCGGCTGCGCGTGGCCTCGCCGATCGTGCTGCTGCTGGGCGGGGTGCCCCTGGCCTACGTGCCGTGGGCGAACGGTGTGCCACTGCCACCGAGCGTCATCCTGTTGATCTTTCTGCCGGCGCTGCTGTACTGGGAGTCGCTGACCATGTCGCTGCGCGAGATCCGGGCCAACCTGCGCATGGTGCTGCTCATGTCGATCGCGCTGGTACTGGCCACCGCCGGCGGGGTGGCCGCGGTCGGGCATGCGCTGGGACTGAGCTGGCCAGTCGCCTGGGTCCTCGGCGCGGTGGTCGCCCCCACCGACGCGACCCCGGTGACCGCAATGGCCGGCCGGATGCCGCGGCGCATGCTGACCATGCTGCGGGCCGAGAGCCTGATCAACGACGGCACCGCGCTGGTGGTGTTCGCGATCGCCGTCACGATGGCCACCGGCGCGAAGGAGTTCAGCTGGGGCTACGCGCTGAGCAGCTTCGGGACGTCCTACGTGGGCGGCACGATGGTGGGCCTGGGCGTGGCGTGGCTGGTCATCCGGGCCCGCAAGATCTCCAACGAGACGCTCCTAGAGAACGGGATCAACACCCTCGCCCCGTTCATGGCGTTCCTGCTCGCCGAGAAGATCCATGCCTCCGGGGTGCTCGCGGTGGTCGTGTGCGGGCTGGCGCTCAGCCACGTCGGTCCCCGGCTGGCCTCGGGCCGGACCCGGCTGCAGGCACGGGCGTTCTGGCAGCTGACCGCGTTCCTACTCAACGGCGCGCTGTTCGTCCTGCTCGGCATGCAGATGCGCGGCGCGCTGCACAGACTGACCCACTACTCCCTCGGGGAGGTGTTGCGGGACGTCCTGCTCGTCAGCGCGGCAGTGATCGGCACCCGGATGATCTGGATGAACACGGCGCCCTACATCATCCGGGCGCTAGACCGCCGCCCACAGCAACGGCCGCGCCGCATCGAAGCCCGCCACCGGTTTCTCTTAGCCTGGTCCGGATTCCGCGGCGGCACCTCACTGGCCGCCGCACTCGCCGTGCCCATGACACTGGTCAACGGCACCCGCTTCCCAGAGCGGGACCTCATCATCGTCGTCACCTTCGGGGTAATCCTGGTGACCCTGCTGGTCCAAGGCCTCACCCTGCCCGCCGTGCTGCACTGGGCACGGCTACCCGACGACGGCGCCGAAGCAGCCCGGGAACAGCTACACGCCGAGCGCTCCGCAGCCGAGGCTGGCCTCGCGGCGCTGCCCGCGACAGCCACACGGC
>DASYIL010000133.1:0-14305 GCA_035997545.1 Pseudonocardiaceae bacterium | reverse complement strand
CGTCCAATCCCTTCCGTCGACCGCGCCAGGTACTGGTGGTCCCGCGCCAGCCCGACGCTTCCGCCGCCGAGCAGGCCGCCGCGGGAAAGAAGCCCTCCCAACCCGGCCAGAACAGCCCACCCAGCCGGACAGATAATGCACCAGCCAACCGAGCGACTGCGGCCACCATGCCCCGGCTGCGGCGGGGCGGGCGTCCCTAAACTTGATCGCTCGCTCGGCTTGAGCGTTCGTCAGGTGGGCGGTCGCCGATTCGCCGACGCATCATTATTGTCATTATTGTCATTATTGTCGGAGTAGCCGCATAGTCTGGCGGTCGTGCCCGAGCAGACCGCCGCGAACCGAGGTGGCTGGATCCGCCGTCTTGCGGCGGCCTGCTGGCGTCACCCCTACCTCACCGTGGCGGCGCTGCTCGCCTCAGCCATCGGGGTAGGCATGGAGGCCATCACCCCGCTGCTCGCCCGGATCGCCGTGGACGACGCGGTGGCAGGCCAGACATCCCAGCTGGGTTGGCTTGTCGCCGTGCTGGCCGGCTCGGCGCTGCTGCGGTTCGGGACTGCCTTTGTGCGCCGCTACCTTGGCGGGCGGCTGTCCCTGGACGTGCAGCACGACCTGCGCCATGCCGTGTTCCGCACGGTGCAGAAGCTCGACGGTGCCAAGCAGGACGGCCTGCGCACCGGGCAGGTCGTCTCCCGAGGCATCTCCGACCTGCAACTGGTGGTCAGCGTGCTAGCGTTGGTGCCGCTGGCGATAGGCATGCTGGTGCTCTTGGCAGTCGCGCTGGCCGCGATGCTCTGGCTGTCCCCGTTGCTCACGGTGATCGCCCTGGTGGTGGTGCCGGCCGCAGGGTTGGTCAACGCCTGGACCCGGCGAAGGCTGTTCCCGGCGACCTGGTCGGCTCAGCAGCGCGCGGCCGACATCGCCGAGCATGTCGAGGAAACCGTCACCGGGGTTCGAGTGGTGAAAGGTTTCGGCCAGGAGGCCCGCGCGGTGGCCCGGCTGGAGGACCTGGCCCGGCGGCTGTTCGCCGAACGGATGCGCTCGGCACGCCTGGCCGCCACGTTCGCCCCCACGCTGACCGTGCTCCCGTCGCTGGGCCAGGTCGCGGTGTTCGCCCTAGGCGGCATACTCGCCATGGACGGTGCGATCAGCCTGGGCACTTTCGTGGCCTTCGCCGCGTACCTGACGATGCTGGTCGGCCCGGCTCGGTTAATTGCGAGCCTGGTGGTCAGCGCACAGCTGGCCCGGGCAGGTGTGGAACGGGTCTATGAGCTGATCGACTCCCAGCCCGAGGTGCGGGACGCTCCGGACTCGATCGATGTGCCGGACGGGCCGCTGGCGGTACACCTGGATGAGGTGCGCTTCGGCTACACCCGCAGCGAGCCGGTGCTCGACGGGGTGTCCCTGCTCGTCGCGCCGGGCGAAACGCTGGCCCTGGTGGGCACGCCCGGCTCGGGCAAGTCAACGGTCTCCCTGCTACTGCCCCGGTTCTACGACGCGCAACAGGGTGCGATCCGGGTCGGCCCGCCCGGCAACACCATCGACGTCCGGCTGCTGCGCTTGGCGTCACTGCGCGGGGCGGTGGGGATGGTGTTCGAGGAAGCGTTTCTGTTCTCCGACACGGTACGGGCCAATATCGCCTACGGGCGCCCGGACGCCACCGACGAGGAGGTGCACGGGGCAGCCCGGGCGGCTGCGGCGCACGAGTTCATCTGCGCGCTGCCGCAGGGCTACGACACCCGTGTCGGCGAACGGGGACTGACCCTATCCGGCGGGCAGCGCCAGCGAGTCGCGCTGGCCAGGGCGCTGCTGTCGAACCCACGAATACTGGTGCTCGACGATGCGACCTCCGCAGTCGACGCCACCACCGAGGCAGCTATCCACGCCACGCTGCGCACGGTGACCGCGCAGCGCACCACCCTGCTCATCGCGCACCGCCGCTCCTCACTGGCGCTGGCCGACCGGATCGCGGTGCTCGACGGGGGCCGGGTGGTCGACGTCGGCACCCAGACCGAGCTGACCGCTCGATGCGCACTGTTCAGGGCGCTGCTCGCCGGTCCTGGCCAGGTGATCGAGAATGTCACAGCCGCCGCGTCGAGCATGCCACACCCGGGTCCGGACAGCATCACCGCGAAGCTTTGGCCCAGCAACGCGCCGGCTGCCGCGCCGGGAGACTCCAGCCACGGGTCCCCGGCCTCGTCGGGGGCCATCCCGGCGGCACAGAACGCGGGCACCCTGCGGGGCGGGATGGCGGGTATGGCGGGCAGCGTCGAGCAGACCCCGGAACTGCTCGCGGCGGTGGCCGCGCTGCCCCCGGCGACCGCCCAGGTCGACGTCAGAGGGATCGACCCGACAGCACCCGACCCGGACTTCCGGCTCGGACGGTTGCTAAGACCGGTACGGGGGTGGCTGTCGATTACCGCCATCCTGGTCGGGCTCGAGGCGTTGGCAACCGTGGCATTCCCGGCGCTGGGCGGGCTCGCCGTCGACGCCATCACCCGCCACACGCCGAACCGGCTCGCCATCGCGGTCACCGTCGGGCTCGGGCTGGTCGTCGCCGGCTGGCTCATCATGGCCGCCCAGACCGTGGTCACCGCGCGGGCCGGGGAGACGCTGCTCTACCTGCTGCGGGTACGCAGCTTCGCGCACCTGCAGCGGCTCGGGCTGGACTACTTCGAGCGCGAGATGGCGGGCCGGATCATGACCCGGATGACCACCGACGTGGACGCGCTGTCCACGTTCCTGCAGACCGGGTTGTCCACCGCGCTGATCAGCGTTCTTACGGTGGTGGGGGTGGCCATCGCGCTGCTGTTCACCGACGCCCGCCTCGCGGTCGTGGCGATGCTCGGCCTGCCGGTGCTGATCACGGTCACCGTGGTGTTCCAGCGGTTGGCGTCCGCGGCCTACGGCGAGGCCCGGGAGCAGATCAGCGAGGTCAACGCCGATCTCCAGGAGAACGTCTCCGGTGTGCGGGTGACGCAGGCGTTCGCCCGGGAGTGGCGCTCGGCCCGGGACTTCGCCGCCCGCAGTGATGCTTACCGGCGCACTCGGCTGCGCGCCCAGCGCTACGTCGCCATCTATTTTCCGTTCGTCGCGTTGCTGTCCGACCTGGCCGAGGCCGCAGTGCTAGGCGTCGGGGCCTCCCGGGTCGCCGCCGGCGCCATCACCCCCGGTGTGCTCACCGCCTTCCTGCTCTACCTGGGGCTGTTCTTCGCGCCAGTGCAGCAGTTGTCCCAAGTCTTCGACAACTACCAGCAGGCCGCGGTCGGGCTGCGGCGCATCCGGGACCTGCTGGACACGCCGACCACTGTGCCGCCTCCGGGTGCCGACGCGGTGCCGGTGCCTGCGCGGCTGCGAGGCGACGTGGAGCTGCGTGACGTGACCTTCCGCTATCCGGGCACAGCGCAACTTGCGCTGTCCGGGGTGTCACTGCAGATTGCGCCCGGCGAGACCGTGGCGTTGGTGGGAGCTACCGGGGCCGGCAAGTCCACCGTGGTCAAGCTGCTGGCCCGGTTCTACGACCCGACTAGCGGGACGGTGCTGGTCGACGGGGTGGACGTGCGACGTTACGACCCGGCAGCGTTTCATCACCGGCTGGGCGTGGTGCCGCAGGAGGCACACCTGTTCCGCGGCGACGTCGCAGACAACATCAGCTACGGCGCGCCGCAGGCCCGGCCCGCCGAGGTGGAAGCTGCGGCGGGCCGGGTCGGTGCGCTGGAGGCCGTTGCCGCCCTGCCGCGCGGGTTCCGCCAGCCGGTCGGCGAGCGAGGGCAGGGACTGTCGGCCGGGCAGCGGCAGCTGCTCGCGCTGGCCCGCGCCGAGTTGGTCGAGCCCGACCTGTTGCTACTCGACGAGGCCACCGCCGCCCTGGATCCGGCCACCGAGTCGATCGTGCTCGCGGCGGCGGACCGGCTCACCGCACGCCGCACCACCGTCGTCATCGCACACCGGCTGGCCACTGCGGCCAAGGCCGACCGGATCGTGGTGCTCGACGGCGGGCGGGTCGTGGAGCAGGGCCGCCATCCCGAGCTACTCGCGGCCGGCGGGCACTATGCCCGGCTGTGGACCGCAGGCTCGCCGGACGGCATCGTCGCGGCCTGGTCGGACACGGGCGCCAGGCGATGCCTCCTGCCCCGTGGCGGGGGCTAGCCTGGAAGCGGCGTCAGTGATCCTGAGCAGACCCCGCCCAGAACGGATAGAGGCGAATTCCCGCAGTGTCCCGCAGCAGTTCCACCCCCCACGACCGCTCCGCACAGTTCGGCCCCAACGAGTGGCTCGTCGAGGAGATGTACGAGCAGTTCCTGGCCAGCCCCTCGACCGTGGACCCCGCCTGGCACGACTTCTTCGCCGACTACCGGCCCGCACCGCCCGGCGACAACGGCATGGCACCGCCCAGCACGCAGGCACCCCAGAAGCAGCCGCCCCAGCAACTGGCGGCGCAGAGCAACGCACCGGCGAACGGTGCCGCCGAGCAGGCCGCCTTACCCGTTCACCGGCGGGACGCTCTGGAGCAGGACACCACCACCCGGCTGCGGGGCGCGGCGGCCCGCGTGGTGGCGAATATGGAAACTTCGCTGGCCCTGCCGACGGCGACCAGCGTGCGCGCGGTACCGGCGAAGCTGCTCGCCGACAACCGCATCGTGATCAACAACCACCTTAAGCGGACCCGTGGCGGCAAGATCAGCTTCACCCATCTCATCGGGTACGCGGTAGTGCGGGCACTGGCCGACTTTCCGCAAATGAACCGGCACTACATTACCGACGACCAAGGAAAACCCGCGGTCGTGGCGCCGGAGCACATCAACCTGGGCCTCGCGATCGACCTTCATACCGCCACGGGCCGCAACCTCGTCGTCGCCTCGATCAAGGGCTGCGAGGCGCTGATCTTCGCCCAGTTCTGGCAGGCCTACGAGGACCTCATCCGCAAGGCCCGTGAGGGCAACCTCACCGCCGAGGACCTCGCCGACACCACGATCTCGCTGACCAATCCGGGCACCATCGGCACCAATCACTCGGTGCCCCGGCTGATGTCCGGGCAGGGCACCATCGTCGGCGTCGGCGCGTTAGAGTACCCAGCGGCCTTCCAGGGAGCCAGCGACCAGGCACTCGCCGACATGGCGATCAGCAAGATCATCACGCTGACCTCCACCTACGACCACCGGATCATCCAGGGCGCCGAGTCCGGCGAGTTCTTGCGCCGGGTGCATGGCTTGCTGCTCGGCCAGGACGGCTTCTACGACGACCTGTTCACCTCGCTGCGCGTCCCCTACGAACCAGTGCGCTGGGTGCAGGACATCCCCGAAGGTGAGGTCGACAAGACCGCCCGGGTGCTCGAACTCATCGACGTCTTCCGGACCCGTGGCCACCTGATGGCCGATACTGACCCGCTGAACTACCGGCAACGCAAGCACCCCGATCTTGACATACTGAGTCACGGTCTCACCCTGTGGGACCTGGAACGGACCTTCGCCGTCGGCGGGTTCGCCGGGCAGTCGCACATGCAGCTGCGCGACGTGCTGGGCGTGCTGCGAAACGCCTACTGCCGCAACGTCGGCGTGGAGTACATGCATATCCTGGCGCCCGACGAGCGGCAATGGCTGCAGGAGCGCGTGGAGCGGGTGCACGACAAGCCCAGCCGTGCCGAGCAGAAGTACATCCTGTCCAAGCTCAACGCCGCGGAGTCATTCGAGACCTTCCTGCAGACCAAGTACGTCGGGCAGAAGCGGTTCTCACTGGAGGGCGCCGAGACCGTCATCCCGCTGCTGGACGCCGTGCTGGACAAGGCCGCCGAGTACGAGCTGGACGAGGTGGTACTCGGCATGCCGCACCGCGGCCGGCTCAACGTGCTGGCCAACGTCGTGGGCAAGCCGTACTCGCAGATCTTCCGCGAGTTCGAGGGCAACCTCGATCCCGGCCAAGCGCACGGCTCCGGTGACGTCAAGTACCACATGGGCGCCGAAGGCAAGTACTACCGGATGTTCGGCGATGGCGAGACGAAGGTGACGCTGACCTCCAACCCGTCGCACCTGGAGGCCGTGGACCCGGTGCTAGAGGGCATCGTGCGGGCCAAGCAGGACATCCTGAACAAAGGCCCGGAAGGCTTCACCGTGCTGCCGGTAGCGCTGCACGGCGACGCCGCCTTCGCCGGGCAGGGCGTGGTGGCCGAGACGCTCAACCTCTCGCTGCTGCGCGGGTACCGCACCGGCGGCACCGTGCACGTGATTGTGAACAACCAGGTCGGGTTCACCACAGCGCCGCAGTACTCGCGGTCCAGCGAGTACTCGACCGACGTCGCAAAGATGATCGATGCACCGGTCTTCCACGTGAACGGCGACGACCCGGAGTCCTGCGTCTGGGTGGCCAAGCTGGCGGTGGACTACCGGCAGGCGTTCCGCAAGGACGTCATGATCGACATGGTCTGCTACCGCCGCCGCGGTCACAACGAGGGCGACGACCCGTCGATGACGCAGCCGAAGATGTGCGACGCCATCGACGCCAAGCGATCGGTCCGCAAGGGCTACACCGAGTCGCTCATCGGCCGCGGGGACCTCTCCGTGGAGGATGCCGAGCGCGCGCTGAAGGACTACGCGCAGCAGCTCGAGCATGTGTTCAACGAGGTGCGGGAGCTGGAGAAGCGTCCCCCAGCGCCGAGCGCATCGGTGGAGACCGAGCAGATCGTGCCCACCGGGCTGTCCACCGGGGTGGACCGCAGCGTCATCGAGCGGATCGCGGACGCGCACGTCAACCTGCCCCAGGGTTTCACTCCTCACCCGAGGGTCAAGCCGGTGCTGGAGAAGCGCGCGAAGATGGCCCGCGAAGGTGGTATCGACTGGGCCTTCGCCGAGCTGCTGGCGCTCGGCTCGGTGTGCCTGGACGGCCGGAAGGTGCGGCTGTCCGGTCAGGACACCCGGCGGGGCACCTTTGTGCAACGACACTCGGTGCTGATCGACCGCAAGACCGGGGCCGAGTACACGCCGCTGATGCACCTCGCCGAGGGGCAGGCGAAGTTCATGGCCTACGACTCGGCGCTCTCAGAGTTCGCGGCAGTGGGGTTCGAGTACGGCTACTCGGTGGCCAACCCTCACGCCCTGGTGCTCTGGGAGGCGCAGTTTGGCGACTTCACCAACGGCGCGCAGCCGGTGATCGACGAGTTCATCTCCTCCGGTGAGGCCAAGTGGGGCCAGCGTTCCGACGTCGTGCTGCTGCTGCCACATGGCCACGAGGGACAGGGCCCGGATCACACATCTGGGCGCATCGAGCGGTTCCTGCAGCTGTGCGCTGAGGGCTCTATGACCGTGGCGCAGCCGTCCACTCCGGCAAACTACTTCCACCTGCTGCGCCGGCACGCCCTTGACGGGGTCCACCGGCCGTTGGTGGTGTTCACGCCAAAGTCGATGCTGCGGCTCAAGGCGGCCGTGAGCCCAGTGGAGGATTTCACCTCAGGGCGGTTCGCCTCGGTGCTCGACGACCCGATGGTCGGCGACCCCTTGGCGGTGCGCCGGGTGCTGCTGTGCAGCGGCAAGATCGGTTACGAGCTGAACGCTGCACGCCTGCAGCAAGGGGTGCCTGGCACGGCCATCGTGCGCATCGAGCAGCTGTACCCCGTGCCCCAGCGACAGCTGGCCGCGGCATTGGATCGCTACCCGAACGCCACCGACGTGCGCTGGGTGCAGGAGGAACCCGCCAACCAGGGCGCCTGGCCGTTTTACGGGCTGAGCCTGCCGGAACTGATGCCCGAGCGGCTGGGCACCTTGCGGCGGATCTCCCGGCGTGCCATGGCGGCCCCCTCCGCTGGGTCCACCAAGGTGCACGAGGTCGAGCAGCGCGAACTCATCACCGCCGCCCTGAACGACTAACCCCCCATCCCCGGTGTGTCGTGCTCTAGTGCCCGGTGTGTCGTGCTCCCGCGCACGGCGCGTCCAGCGCTGGTGCCCGCGTCGCGTACGCTGCGCCCGGCCTGATACGGGCACACACCCTCGGACGAGGAGGAGTCGAGGTGTACTTCACCGACCGCGGCATCGAGGAGCTCGAGGACCGACGCGGCGATGAACAGCTGAGCGTCGAGTGGCTGGCCGCTCGGATGCGCACCTTCGTCGATGAGCACCCGGAGTTCGAGGACGCGGTTGAGCGGTTGGCCACGTTCCTGGCCCGCGACGATACCGACGAGTCGGATCACCTCGAAAGCAAGAAATAAAGAATATAGAACCCACCAAAGTTAACGATTATCGACTCCACGATTTCCATATTCATGGGTCCACTAGCCGGCTAGCTGCATTTCCTCGAAGCAACCAGTAATGACAAGGCGGCTCTTGCGGCCTGCCTTGGCGACCATCGACCCGTCGTAGAGCATTGGGACCACATCACCGTGCCCATTGTCGTCGGCGCCGACGTCGACGATGCGACCGCGGCACCACCCACGGCCGGCATGCACAGATTGCGGTCACGATGGAGATCTACGCGCAGAATCCTCCAAGACCACTCGAGCAGCGCTCAAACGAGGGCCACTGAGCTGGGGTGGACCTACATGGGCCCGGGTGGAATCGTGGGACGCTCACAGCGGTGAATCCCCAGTTCGCGAGACGCTATGTGGAGTCAGACCTGCCGTCGCATCAGCTCGTATGCCTCCCGCAGTTCCGGTGCTTCTGGCAAACCTCGGGATTCAACAGTCCGGACCACCTCAAGGCCCCGCCAGTGATTGGAGGCCACCAGGCGGCCAGAGAGCATAGACGCCTGGGCGACGGCGCAGGCTTCATCGAGACGGTCAGTCAGCAACAAGGCAAGCGCAAGGTCGATGTTGGCGGAGGCCAGTCGGCGCGGCCAGCGGCCAGCCTCGGCTTCATGGGTGAGCGTGGCGACAACGTGTCGGGCATGATGCTCAGATGCCACATCCCCAAGCCACGCGAGTGTGGTAGCGACATAGGCTTCCGCCTTATCAGGGTCATAGCGATAGTGATGCTCCGGCGTCTCCGGTCTTACCATGCGGGAAACGTATCCCTCTACCCGCTTGAGCGCATCGTATGTCTCCTTAGCTTTGCCCAGTCGTGCCCACGCCCGACCTTCCTGCGCTGTGGCCTGAATGGCTGCTGAACTGCCGCGTGGCGCCAGCCGCTGAGCGGCCCGGGACAGCTCAACCGCACGATGGTAGTCGCCATCAGTCAGTACTTGCCAGGCCTCGGTTTCATAGCGCCAGGCATAAATTTCGGACTGGCCCGCCTGCTTCGCCAAGCTCGCGGCGGTCGCAAGCCAGCTATTAGCCGCCGCTCGCCGTTCGAGATCGATATACAGCGTGGCGGCAATAAGGGAGAGCCAACCGCCCACGATCAGCAAGCGACGGTGCTCATCAAGTGTCTTGCGTGCATCAATTAGCCGCATGACATATGAAATGTGTCGGCGTACCGAACTGAGCAACTCCTGCGGTGGGGTTTTAGGGTACTTGACTGCCAAGTCGTCAACCATGTCTTCGAGTCGGACGAGCGTCTCGGCGCTCACGTCTGACACGGCTACCCGCCGTGCGAGTTCCAGGGCCTCGTGCTCGTCTCCGTCCCTTAATGACTCGCCCTGCCAGACAGCCACTTGCAGATCGTTTGAAGTTGCCAGTGACGGGGTGATGAGTCCATTGCTTGGAGGCAGCGTTGTCAGTTCAGATCGCGCCCGCGCGCGACGGGCCACGCGTTGGTCAGTCTTGTGGGTTTCTCGGGCTTGGACGAAAGCATCATATTGCGCGATCAGTGCACCATTTGCGCCAACTACTCTGTCTGCTGTTTCCCAGAAGTCGGCATCCGGGAGTTGCGAGCCCGCTTCGGCATGCGTCACGCTCGTACGGTGGCACGGCACGGAACGAGCGATATCCGTCTGGTAGAGCCCGGCTGCCTCCCGGAGCGTTGCCAGGTGTCGGCCCAGCGCTCGCTGTAGCTCAGCGAGCTCTTGCGGCTGGCGAGCCATGCTGTGGCGTCCTCCTACCCAGGCGGAAGCTCGTTCAAGTTTCAGCCTAGCGCTGGGCCACGGTTCACCCGCTACCCCACGTAACAGCTCACACCCTTGACTTTTCTCCTGGCCCCAGGGCCGGGTTGAGCGCTCCGGCTGGCGCGGCGTCCTTCACCGCAGGACGTGGCCCCCGATTGCGCCAGTCCAGCGCTCCCCGGCCCTGGGTGCTGTCCACAAGGGAGACGCCGCACAGACGGGCTAGAGCACGTGAAGCATGAGGGCGGCCGTGCAGGCCAGGACCAAGACCAGCACACCATCGGGGGACGGTATCCGGCCGGGTACGGCGGTGCCGCCCACCGTGCTGGTGGCCGCCATGGGCGACGGGTCCCTGTTCCTTGAAGGTTGGCGGGACAGATTAAGTGCGTATCTTTGTCCGGCCGACGCGGTACCGCTACAGCGTGAGCTGGCGAGGGCTTTCGGTAGTCCTGACTCCACGCCGAGCGATGGTCAGGGTGAAGCCCCGTGATCCGAGAGGACCGGGAACTACTTACCGAGCTGGCCCGGCTCAACACCGATATGGCACCGCTCGCCATGCGCGTCATGGACGGAAGCGCCAGCGCAGCCGAACAGGCGCACTATGCCCAGCGTTTGGTTGCGGCTGGTGAGCGGTTGCAACGGCGTGCTGACGGGATAGGTGGAGCGATCATAGAGGGAGAGGTCCTTGTCAGCCGGCCACTTCTTCTTCCGGAGCTCACCGTAGAGCCTCATTTGGAGCCGTGAGCAACTTTCGGGAGACACGGTACCGACTGCTTTTAGGGCACCTTAACGAGCTGGCCGACCAGCTGAGAAGCGAAGAACCGATAGCGCCAGCGGCACTCGAAGAGCAGACGGTGCGGTTGCTTGCGGGTGTTCTCATGGTGCTGCAGCAACACCGTGTCAACAAATGGGGCCAGCGCCAATACTGCGGGCGGACGAGGTGGACATGGCGGCTCTGGCGGAGACGGCTGCAGTGCACGGCGTATCGCAGTCTTGATTACGCCATGAGGCAACGTTTGGATGTGGTGTGGCGGAAGCTGCTGGAGGACCACAAGACGCGACCAGAGTTTGGGTGACGTGGGGGAATGATGTCGAGAAGTATCAGGCCCAATCCTTGCAAGCGCTCCACCAGTCAAATAACAAGTCCCTAGAATTACTCCTAGGGACTTTTGGCTAGCCGTACCGCCGGTACGGACCCAACCTGCCGTCACTCAGCTTTGTGGGGGCGCCCTCCGCCTCGCTGAACTTCCACCACCAGACAGCCCATTCATCGGTGGCATGGTCGCGCCCTTGACGGGTCTTGAACTCTTTGACGTCAACGTCTCCCTCCGTATAGACCGCCATGCCATACGGGACTCCATCGTTGCCGTCATAGTGCACCAGGATAACCAGCGGCTGGCCTGAGAACCGCACACTGCCAGCACCAGGGTCAACCGCCGCGTTCAACGTCACCTCGGTGCCTGCGTCAACCGGCGAAGCCCGGAAGAATCATCGTTGACCACGAAACTCACCGCCAGCGACGTCGACGCGCCGAAGGCCGCCGGGTCAGCAGGGGTGAACACCGCGGTCAACGACTGGGTTCCAGGCGCCAACGTCGTGGTCGTCGACGCAGTACCACCCGAGACAGTCACCGGGCGCCCGATGTTGTTGGCCCCGGCCTTGAACTGCACAGTGCCCGCCGCCTGATCCGGGCCAACCGCCGCGTTCAACGTCATCTTGGTACCCGGGTCAACCGGCGAGGCCGGCGACGTCGTCAGCGTGGTGGTCGTCACCGTCGCCCCTGGGGAATCACCATTGACCACATAGGACACCGGCGGCGACGTCGAGTTCCCGAGGCCGGTGCCGCCAGTGAACACCGCGGTAAGGAAGTGGGGCCCAGACACCAACGTCGTGGTCGTTGACGCGGTGCCGCCCGAGACAGCCACCGGGCTACCGATGTTGTTGCTGCCGTCCTTGAACTGCACCCTGCCCTCCGCCGCCGACGGGATGATCGTCGTGGCCAGGGTCGACATGGTGCCGGCCGTGACCGGCGAGGGCGGCGTCACGGCCACCGCAGTCTGCGTGTTCGTCGTCCCGGGGGGTGCGTCGGTCGTGTACGCCGTCGGGCTGCTGAAGATCAGCGCCCCGGTATAGGTGGCCCTGACGATCTGGTTGAAGGCGTCGAAACAGTTCAGCGTCACGTCGTAGGCACCGGCCACCAGCGGCACCGGCGGCTCCTGCAACACGCCAGCGTCCAGCATGGTCTGGCTGAAGGGAACCGAGAACGGCGCGGTCCGGTCGAAGCCGGGCCCTGCCGTTCCGGTGATGAGGTAGTTGAAGTTGTTCGGTCCGGTGACGCGAATGTTGTAGGAGTCGGCTTGCGTGCAGCCGCTCGACGTGGTCGCCGTGATGGCGCTTTGGTCGTTGCCCACCGGCGGGTCGAAGGTCAGCGTGCCGAGGTTCGGCGGCGCCTGCGCGTGTGCCACGCCAGCGCTGAGCAACCCTCCCCCAACCGCGACGGCGACCACGAGGCCACCCGACGCGAGCCGAGTCAAGAATCTGTTCCTACGCACGATGTGACTCTTTCGCTCAGACAAAGGACCTTGAGTATTGGGTCGTGACCGTCGTGGCGCCACAGTTTGGGTTCGTATGTCGGTTTCCCGCCAGCCGCCTCGGGTGTGCTCGAGCAGACCGCTCACGGTCCCGCCAGCAGTGGTGAAGGCGGCGGACCCGATGCCGGCTCGACGGGCGTCGTCGTGGTTGTCGGCGATGGCGGGGGCGACGGACCCGAGTCCGTCGCAAGGGGTGTGGCCGTCGTTCGCGGCGCCGTGGTAGTCGTCGCGGGCGGCGACGTAGTGGTCGCAGGCGGCGGCGTGGTCACCGGCGGCGTAGTCGTCACCGGCGGCGTAGTGGTCACCGGCGGCGTAGCGGTCACCGGCGGGATGGTCACCGGCGGCGGCGTCACGGGAGGCGTCGCGGTCGCCGGGGGTGGTGAAGGTGGCGGACTCGTGGTCGCGAGGGGCGGTGTCACCGGCGGAGCGGGTTGCGTTATGGCTACTAGTGCGGCCGCTGCCGGCGGGGCGCCGCCAGCCAAGATGGCCACGCCGCCGTTGCCGTTCGTGCCCGGTGGCACCGGTCCCGGCGCCGCCGGTGTGGGGATGACGCCCGACAGGTACGCCTGTGCCCATCGCAGCACAGTGGTGACGTAGGTCGCCGAGTGGTTGTACCGGAAGACGGCCGCTTGCAGTTGAGCCGGGTCAGCCAGGTCGCCACCCCCCGCGCACAAGTAACGACCGGCCGCGAGGGTGGAGTCGTAGATGTTGTGCGGGCTGGCCACACCGTCGCCGTTGCCATCGACGCCATAGCTGCGCCAGCTGGACGGGATGAACTGCATCGGACCCACCGCACGGTCCCAAACCATGTCTGTGTCCAGCACTCCACGGTCGGTGTCCGCAATAGCGGCCACGCCCGGTGATCCATCCAACGGAGGGCCCAGGATCGGTCCAAGGGTGTCACCAGCGGCATCCACCCTCCCATCCCTGGCGTGGCCGGACTCGATCCGCCCGATCCCGGCCAGCACCGACCACGACAGGTGACAACCCGGCCGGGTTGTCACCAATGTCCGCTCGGCGAACTGGTATGCGCCGAGCACGATGCCCGGGATCCCCAGCGGCCCATCCGGCCGGTCCGGCGGAGTGGGAAGCCCGGACGGCCCGGCTCCGCCGGAATCGCCAGGCACTCCGTCACCCGACGCCCCGGTCCCCGGCACCCCGGTCCCCAACAGCCCGTCGCCAGGCACCGGGTCGCCGGGTAGCGCCCCGGTGATCCCGAGCCCGGCCGGGTCGTCGGGGGAACGGCCAGCGGGGAGAGGGCTGGCGGGCTGCCCATCGACGACAAGCCCGGGGATACCCAAGAGCGTGACTGGTGCTCCCACGCTGAGCAGGCAGATGATCAGGGCCGCGATGAAGCGGGTGCGGGGGCCAGGCAGTGCCAGCCGCAGTCCACGTTGGTGATCCTGCGGGGCTCGATGGGTCATGCTGTGGTCCTCCCGATGCGGTTTGGCTGCGGATCAGCCGAAGCGGCCGTTGACGTAGTCGGAGGTGCGTGGATCTTCTGGCTCGCCGAAGATCTTCGCGGTGGGTCCGGCCTCGACGATCACGCCCGGCGTGCTCGCCTCGGCGAGGAAGAACGCGCTCTGCTGGGACACCCGGGCGGCCTGCTGCATGTTGTGGGTGACGATCACGATGGTCACCTCGTGCGCGAGCTCGGCGATCGTCTGCTCAATCCGCCGGGTCGAGGTGGGGTCCAGCGCCGAACACGGCTCGTCCATCAGCAGCACCCGCGGGCGCACCGCCAGCGACCGCGCGAT
>DASYIL010000132.1:0-2263 GCA_035997545.1 Pseudonocardiaceae bacterium | reverse complement strand
AAGTGGGGGTATCCCATCGCGTCGGCGAGCTTGTCTCGGAGCGGACCGGGGCAGGGGTCCGGGTGGAGCACCGCATGCGTTGAACGACCCCCCGCCCCCGGTCTGCTACGCCTCCGGTGCCGACGGGACGGGATACCCACTTCCACCCTGGTGACCCACCACCCTCGCGTGCCCAGCCCTGGGACCATCACAGAGCGGAGGCCCGCCGGAGGCACCTGTGCTTGGTCAAGAGCTTCGGAATCTGGCTACCGTGCGTGTCTACGACCCGCGACCTGCGCTGATAGCCGTCCTTGGATGGCTCCGGTTTACCGCTGTTGACCGTGCCAACAGCACGCTCACTTCCGGGCGCCGCGACTGGGCTTCAGGGGTTGCTGGTCGTCGTCGGGCGGCCTTATGCTGCGCGTTGTTAATTCCCGCGCCGGGTTTGTGCCGGCGTCGGTTACCCTCGCCCCGGACCCCGGCGACCTAATTAGATGGTTGCCCGACCTGTTAGATGGTCGCGGCGGCGGGGCGGTGGCGATGTTGCTGTCAACACAGGTGACGATCAGCACCGAGCAGGTGGACCTGCTGTCGGTGACCGGGCGGCTCGACGATACGGGGCTGACGCAGCTGCGTATGCGGCTGGAGGCGCTGTTCGATACCGGCACGGTGTACCTGGTAGTGGATCTGGCCAGGGTGACCAGCTGCGACCATCGGCTGTTCGACGTGCTGGCCCGGACCCACCAGATCCTCGCCGACCACCAGGGTTGGATGCGGCTGGTCGGAATCGGCCCCGCGGTCGTCAACGCCCTAGATGAGGCCCGGCCGTCGGAGTTCCTGCTGGTCTGCCAGGCCGGGGACTGGGGCGCTGGGCGAGCCGATCTCGATCGGGACCCAGGATGATCCAGGCAGCCGTGTGCCGGGGGGTTGACCCGGCACCGAGCAACATCGGTATGACGGATGTCAAGCAGGTGGAGGCAGCCACCAGAGCCATGCGCGCTGTGGACTACCAGTTCGGTGGTGGCGCGTGTCGCGACGCGGTCGTCGCCCAGCTGTCCTGGGCCCAGCGACTGCTGGGCGCGTCGGGCACGGAGGAGGTGCGCCAGCGGCTGTTCCGGGCGATGTCCGACCTGCAGAATCTGGCTGGGTGGACAAATTTCGACGTGGGGTTGCTGGACTCCTCGCACAACTATTTCGCCACTGCCCTGGAATTCGCCAAGCAGTCCGGCGACTCGGGCCTGATGTCGAACTGTCACCGCGTTCACGATGCCGATCATGTCCAGCTGGGTCATCACATCCCACACCGCGGCCACATCCCCGAACACCAGATGCCGGGTCCGTTGGGGCTTCATCGCGGCCTCGCCGCCTGACACCGCGGCCGCGACATCGGCCGCCGTAACCAGGTACCGCTCGCAGACCATCTTCGGCTTACCGTCCACGCGTGCGATCTCCCGCAGGTACCAGTACGTCTTCCTGTTGATCTTCTTCGGATACAGGCTCGCCACGAGATTAGGTCATACACACCCCCGGACGGCCCCATCAAGCACCGACACCGCGTGTCATCAGGCCAAATACATCAAGCAGCCCGACGACCATCCCGCGAAACAGCAAGATCGTCGGAAACTCGGGCTAGAGGGCCTGGTCCACGGTCATCGGTTCGGCGGAGTGTTCCTCCCGCAGGATGTGCCCGGGGCCCCCCACCTCGTAGGACTCCGGCTGGCGCTCGGGCCCGTCGTCGTTCGTCGTGCCCGGTGCCATCGAAGTCGTCTGCAGCTCGAGCGTCCCGGTGGCCTCGGCGACTGAGGTGGGGGTTCGGTGGCCGTGGTGCACCTGGCGGCGGTCGTGGCTGCGGCGTAGCTGGGTCTTGAGCTTGGTGAGCGCGGCGGCCAGGGCTGCGTAGAAGTCCGGCCCGCGGGCCTCGGCTCGCACGACTGGGCCGTTGCCCGTTCCGGTGATCTCGACCCGCTGGCAGAGTTTGGATTGCCGGTGGTTGTTTTCATGGAACAGCTCGACGTCGTAGCGGATGATCTTGTCGTTGTACCGGTGGACGTGGGCCATTTTCTGCGTCACGTGCATCCGGTAATGCTCGGGTACCTCGACGTTGCGACCGTTCACCACGATGGTCACTGCAGCGAGCTCCCCGCCGTCCGACCTGGTCACAGTTGAGGGAACTCGGGTGCCTGGGGTGCTCACGGGGCCTACCTCCGGGGCGTCGTCGGCCGCCTCGCCGATCTCGCCGCTCGGCCGGTGAGGGCGTCGATCGGCGGGGCCGGTGTGGCGCGGC
>DASYIL010000131.1:0-2145 GCA_035997545.1 Pseudonocardiaceae bacterium | reverse complement strand
GTGTCAGGGGGTGGGTAGCAGGCCGTGGCGGTGGGCTACGGTGGCGGCTTCGGTGCGGGTGGAGACGCCGAGTTTGGCCAGGATGTTCGACACGTGGACGCTGGCGGTTTTGGGGCTGATGAACAGCGTGGTGGCGATCTGGCCGTTGGAGTGGCCTTCGGCCACGAGGGCGAGGACTTCGCGTTCCCGGTCGGTCAGCCGGAACGGTACGGCCGGTTGGGGTGCGGGGGCATCGGTGGTGACGGTGGCGGCTGGTTCGATGCGCAGGCGGGCCCGGCGGGCCAGGGTCCGGATGTCGTCGGCCGTGGCCGCGGCCAGGTCGTCGGCGAACCGTAGCCCTTCCCGTGCCGTCACCTCGGCGCCGGTTGCGTGCTCGGCGCTCTGCGCCTCGGCGAGGCGGTAGAGGCTGTAGCACAGCGGGAACGCCTCAGCCGCGGCGCGGGTCGCAGCGACCGCTGTGTGCCATGCCGTGATCTCGTCACGACGGTGCAGTCGTGCGCTTTCGGCGGCGATCAGTGCCTGGTATGCCTGCGCGGGCGGCGTGTCGGTGGGGAGGGTGGCGGCCAGAGCGTGCAGCGCCTCGTGTTGCGTGACGCCGGCCGGAGCGTCCGGTGTGGCGGTGTCGGCTTCGATGCGCATGCCGAGCCAGAGCAGCGGCCAGGCGTACCGTACCGCGAAGCCGCTGACCGGCCCGGCCAGCGCGGCCCGGACGCGCTGCCGGGCGTCGGCGAGATCGCCGCGGGCACGGGCGAGTCCGGCCTCGATGAACACCATCGGAGCGGTGAACTGCACATCGGTGCCGTCACCGAACTGGCGGCGGGCCTCCCGCACATCGTGGGCGGCCCCGTCCGCATCGCCCTGCCACAGCCGCAACTCGCCCCGGGTCAGCAGCAGGGTGCTGGCGAAGATACCGTTCGGGTCGTCGGCGAGCGACTCGGTGATCAGGTCGAGCGCCTCCTGCCACCGGCCGAGCCGCATCAGCGGCTCGGCGAGGTTGCCGACCAGCATCGCCCCGTGCGAGCGGGCGTGACCGACCCGCGTGGCCAGGGTGACACCGGCGGTGGCGACCTGCGCGGCCTCGGCGTGGCGGCCCAGCATTTCCAGGGAATCGGACAGGTTGGTGTACCCACGCAGGGCCACGCTGTGCAGGTCATGGCGCTCCGCCAGGGCCAGCCCGTCGCGCAGCGCGGTCAGGCCGGTCGGCGGGTCGCCCCGGTAGGTGGCGACGGCGCCGAGGGTGATCAACGCGTCGGCGTGCTGGGCGGTCGCGCCGACCGCGGCGGCGGCGTCCACCGCGCGGCGGGCGATGTCGAAGCCCCGCTGGTCCTCACCGATCCGGGAGAGGGAGTTGGCCAGCGAGGCCAGCACCACGGCGTGCGTGACGGTCAGCGGCGAGGCCGGCAGCAGCGCCAACGCCTCCCCCAGCTGCCCGGCGGCTTCATCGTCACGGCCCAGCGCGCGCAGCACGAAGGCCCGCCGCTCCACGACCTCCGCGCGGCGCACCCGGTCGGTGACGGATGCGGTGTCGGCCAGCACCTGGTCCATGACCGACAGTGCCCGGTTGAGCTCACCCGCACTCCACGCCGCCTCGGCGGCCAGCACGTTGAGCTGGGTCCAGTCCACACCGGCGCGTTCGACCGCGTCCGGCACCCGGGGCCAGATCTGCAGCGCCCGCTCCAGATGGCGCAGCGCTTCGGCCGGCGCGTACCCGACACCGGCCTGCCGGCCCGCCCGCACCGACGCGGACAGCGCCCGGGGCAGGTCCAGCGCGGCGTACCAGTGGTGCGCCAACGTCGCGGCCACGCTCCCGTCGTCGTCGAGCAGGGTCGGGTCGGCCGACAACGCCTCGCCGTAGGCCGTGTGCAGCCGGACCCGCTCACCGGGCAGCATGTCGTCGTAAACCGCGTCGCGGGTCAGCGCATGGCGGAACGCGTAGCCACGACCGCTGTGGTCCACCACCAGCAGATGATGCTCGACCGTCTCCCGCAACGCCAGGTACAGCTCGGACTCCGGCATCCCGACCAGCACCTCGAGAAGCCGGTCGGCGACCCGGGGGCTGGCCGCGGCGGCGGTCCGCAGGATCCGCTGGGCCGCGTCGGACACCGTCTCGGTGCGGGCCAGGAGCACGTCGCGCAGCGAGGGCGG
>DASYIL010000130.1:0-24744 GCA_035997545.1 Pseudonocardiaceae bacterium | reverse complement strand
GAGGTGACGGTGGCCGCGGACCGGGCGGATGTGCTGGCCGGTCTCGCTGCAGCCGCGGTCGACGAGCGGTGGTTGGCGGCCCGCCTGGTCTATCCCTACCTGCCTCACCCGGTGGCCGACGGGTGTCCGTGGCACGGGATGCAGGTGCTTGCCGATGACTGCTACCTGCTCACCGGCCCGGGCCGGTCGGCTCGCGTGGTGCGGTGGTGGCGTCCACCGGAGCCGGTGCTGCCGCTGGCTGAGGCGGCGCCCCTGGTGGCGCAGGCACTAGTTGCCGGGGTCGAGGCTCGGACCCGGGTGGGCGGGACGATCAGTTGTGACCTGTCCGGTGGCCTGGATTCCACCCCGATCTGCTTCCTGGCCGCGCGCGGCAATAGTCAGGTGATCGCGGTGACCTTGGTCTCGACCGATTCGGGCCACGATGACGCGCGCTGGGCCCAGCGCGCCGCTGACCAGCTGGACGGCGTCGAGCGCGTCGTGCGCGATATGCGGCAGCTGCCGCTGATGTATGCCGATGTTGGCGAGGGTGGTGTGGGAGCCGACGAACCGCACATCGTCATCCGTGACCATGCCTCCACCACCTGTGTCGCCCGCCGGCTCGTCGAGCGCGGGAGCCGGCTGCACCTTGGTGGGATGGGTGGCGACCAGGTCTTGCAGGCCCCGGCCGCTTACCTGCACACCACCGCCGTGACGCATCCCCGGATCGCGGCCAGCCATCTGCGAGGCCGCCGCGCGGTGAGCGGCTGGCCGCTGGCAGCCACGCTGCGTGGGCTGGCTGATCGCCGCAGCTACCAGCAATGGCTGGCCGCCACCGTCGACGACCTCACTGCCCCCGCACCGGTCCGGGGGATGCCCGATCTGGGTTGGGGCCCCGTCTTGCGACTCCCGCCATGGGTCACCGCACCCGCGGTCGACGCGGCCCGAACCCTGCTCCACGAGGCAGCCGCCGGCGCGCAGCCGCTGGCGCCCACTCGTGGTCAGCATGCCGCTCTGGAGCAGCTGCGCGGCGTCGGCTACCTCACCCGCAACATCGCTGGGATCATGGCCCGGGTCGGGCTGCCGCTGGCCGCCCCGTTCCTTGACGACCGGGTGGTCGAGGCCTGCCTGGCCGTCCGTCTGCACGAGCGCAGCACCCCGTGGCGGTTCAAGCCGCTGATCGTGGAGGCGATGCGCGACCTGGTGCCCGCCGCGGTCCTGCACCGCACCACCAAGGGTGACTTCAGCGCCGACTGGCATACCGGGCTGCGCCACGCTCGTGTCCACCTCGCCGGCCTACTCGAGGACTTGGTGCTGGTCCGGCTCGGCTTGGTCGACGCTGCCGCCCTACGCAAGGTCTGCCTCGGCCTGTACCCCTACACCCTAGATCCGGTGGCACTGGACCGGACCCTGGCCTGCGAGGCATGGTTGCGCACCCTGACCCCAGCACCGCCTGTCACCGCGATCGGAGCGTCCCGATGACCCTGCAGTTGCGGGCTGACGTGTCCACCGCGGACACCGATGACGGCCTGGTCCTGCTTGACGAGCGCGCGGGCCGCTACTGGCAGCTCAACTACCAGCAGGCCGCAGACGCCCACGACGCGGTCCTGGCGGTTAGCGTGCTCTACGGCGGCCGGTACTGCCTCTCCCGCCAGGAGCAGTCCCTGTCGGGGAGCTGAAGTGGTCAGGGCGCCGAGGCTGCCTTTCGGCTACTCTGTGCTCATGATGGAAGAATCCGAAGCTCCCGCTGCGACGGTCACGCCTGCCGAGATGGCTGAAGCGCTCGCCGCCGTGAAGGGCGCGTCACCGTCGTTGGCCGGAGCGATCGACGCGGGCGTTACGCCTGAGGAACTGACCGATGCGCATGACGCGGTGACACCCACACCGGACGAGGTGAGGAACGATCAGAGCTAGTTGCACGACTAGCCTGACACGACGACCGCGTAGCCGCCCAGGCCGATCAGCCGTTCCCCGGCGAGGGTCTCGGTCTTGGTAATCAGCGTGGTGACCGCCCCGGTCTCCGGGTCGAAGTCCACGTCGGTGACCGCGCCGAGCTCCGTGCCTCGCTCGGTCAGCACTCGTTTGCCCAGGATCTCCAGGTCCCCATCCTCGGCTCGCTGCTCCAACGCGTCGCGGGCCGGGCGTATCACTGCGTCGGTGGCGACCGTCACCGCGTCGGGCCCGAAGCCTTGGACGTCGTCCCAGGCAAGCAGGGTGCCGGTACCCCTGACCTTGCCCAATCTCAGCAGCGCAACCCTGGCTGGCCCTGGGAGCACTACGAAGCCGTTCACCCTGGCCACCCGGATTGCGGTGGCAGTGTTCACCACGTCGCGCTTGTGTGCCTGGCTGAACAGCATCAGCCCGTCCCCTCCCGTAGCCGGGCCCGGAAGGCGTCCACGGCCGCGCCGAATCCCGCCAGGTCCTCGGAGACGAATTCGGTGGCCGCCGCGGGCACGATGAGGTTCTCCCCGGACACCGCCACGGTGTCCGGCAGGGGTATCAGCACCCGCCGTCCCGCCGTGCCGAGCGCCTCGCTGGCCTCTACCTCGTACCCCACGACCTCCAGGCTGGTCCCGCCATGCAGCACCACGTCCACCACGCGCCCGAGTTCCCGCCCGTTGTCGGTAAGCACCCGATCCTCCAGCACGTCCGACTTACGGGCCTGCTTACGCGGCGCGAGCTGCGCGGTGGCCAGCAGTACTGTCTCGTCGGACACCATCACGGCGTCCCGACCCACCCCGTGCACCCCGTCCCAGGGCAGCGAATCCTTGCGGGAGCGACTGAACAGCCCCGGATTGCGCAGGGTAAAACCAGCGATGCGTCCGCCGGTGCGTTCGAAGACGATGTCCTTGATCTCGGCGACCAGTTCGCCGCCGAGGGTGACCACCGGGCGGCCGATCAGCTCACTGGCCCGTAGTAGTAACGCGGGAGTCGGTGTACTCACGGTGGGTCACTCCGGCCGGGGTCGCTGAGTCCGATCACACCGCCGCGCCGTCTCCTACGTTGCACGACGATCGCGAGCGCGGCCAGCACCACCACCACGACCAGTGCGAGGATCACCCAACCCCACCAGGTCATCGCCGCCTCCTCACCGTTCCGGGCGCGGATGTTGCCTTCGCGCACAGTAACGTGAAGTGCCGTGCGCCCTTGCCGTGACGTCGTCAGGTGGGGGTAAAGTCCGTTTCATCGGACCGGGAACCGGACCCGTCGCAGGCGCGTTGTACCCGGTGACGGCCTGCAATGCCGACCAGGAGGAACACGGTGCGCTCCACCAGCAACCCTGCATTCCGCAATCTTCCCGTAGGGGGCGGCGGTTACGCGGGTTTCAACCCATCTCCGGCAAGCTTCCCGGGCGCTGCGCCAGGCTATGCCGGCGCGCCGCCCGCTATCGGTCGGCCGATGACCATCGACGATGTGGTCACCAAGACCGGCATCGCGCTCGCGGTCCTGGTCGCCACCGGCTTGGCCACCTATCTCGTCCCCGGCGCCTATGTGCTGGCCTTGCCCGCCGCGTTGATCGGCTTCGTGCTCGGGCTGGTGATCACCTTCAAGAAGGTGGTCAGCCCGCCATTGATCCTTACCTACGCCGCTGTCGAGGGTGTCTTCCTCGGCGGCATCAGTGGGGTGTTCGGCGCGCGATTCGGTCAGGGGATCATCCTCCAGGCCATCACGGGTACCGTGATGGTGTTCGCCGGCATGCTCGTGGTCTACAAGACCGGGGCGGTCAAGGTGACCCCGCGGTTCACCAAGTGGCTGATCGGCGCGATGATCGGTGTGGTCGGCCTCATGCTAGTCAACCTCATCGCAAGTTTCTTCACGGCCGACGGCAGCGGTCTCGGTCTCCGTAGCGGCGGGCCGCTCGCGATCGTCTTCAGCCTGGTCTGCATCGGGATCGCGGCGTTCAGCTTCCTGCTTGACTTCGATGCCGCCGACGAATCGATTCGGGCTGGCGCACCGGAGAAGACCGCGTGGTACATCGCTTTCGGCCTCACGGTGACTTTGGTCTGGTTGTACCTGGAGATTCTGCGGCTGCTGTCCTACTTCCAGGGCGAGTAGCCAGAACCCCTACGCGCAACAGGGCCCGGTCCACCACGGATCGGGCCCGTGTGCCTGTTGGTGGCTCTTCAAGTACCGCCAGCCCGGTTCGGGCTGTCTCCAACGGTGCCGGCACCGCGCACAGTGCGGGCAGCAGCACCCAGCAGGCGGCGGCGTAGCCGGCGGCCGAAGGGTGGAATTGGTCCCGGCTGAACAGGGCATCGGGCTGGACCAGGAGTTCCCGGGCGAGAAGGTCAGCGAGCGATACCGGCAGCCCGCCGGCCCGGCGTACCGCCTCGCGCTGCAGCCGGGCCAGTGCCAGGCTGGAAGTGCCTGCCAGGATTCGCAACGGCTGCGGGATCGGTCGGACCACGCCCAGGTCCGGGCAGGTGCCGACAACCACGGTGGTACCCGCGGTGCGCAACCTCGACACCGCCTCGCCGAGCAGCTTCGCCGACACCCACGGTGGGATCCGCCGGGCCACGTCATTGCCGCCGATCATGATCAGCGCCGCGTGCGGAGGATCGATCAGTGCGGCGTCGACTTGGCCGCCTAGCTCACGGCTCGTGCAGCTGCAGATCGCCAGCGTGTCCAGCTGGACTGGGCGGCCTGCCTCCTCGGCCAGCCCGCGGGCCAGCACCACCCCGGGAAGCTGCTCGGGCAGATCCACGCCGAGGCCGGCCGCCAAGGAATCGCCGAGCACCGCAAACCGGAGCACGTCCCCGGCAGGAGCCGACGGCGGGTGCGGGCCGATCCCGTCCGGCAGGTACACCCCGTCCGCCCGGAAGGGAAACCAGCCCGGGATCATGATCTCGCGATGAGCCCGTCGTCCCTGGTGAGTGAGCATCCCGTAGGCGGCGCCGACCGTCGCACCGGTAGCACCGATCAGTACGGCCGTCGTTCGCAACAGACCTTGCACGCCTTGCACGGGTCCGACCTCCTCGACGCTGCGCTGCGCAGAGTGCCCCATACTTTGACATACGCCTGAAGCTCGGCAGCGTGCTGCGCGCGGCGCGATCCACCCGATCCCCGGAGGAAACCCGGTGTACTACGCCGAGCACATCATCGATCTGGTCGGCAATACCCCGCTGGTGCGGCTGAACGCCGTTGCCGAACACGTCGCACCGCTGGTACTGGCGAAGGTGGAGTACCTCAACCCGGGCGGCAGCGTGAAGGACCGGATCGCGCTTCGGATGGTCGAAGCCGCAGAGCGATCCGGTGAGCTGCGGCCGGGAGGCACGATCGTGGAGCCGACGTCGGGCAACACCGGCGTCGGGTTGGCACTGGTTGCCCAGCGTAGGGGATACCGCTGTGTGTTCGTCTGCCCCGACAAGGTCGGCGAGGACAAGCGTCACGTGCTCAAGGCATACGGTGCCGAGATCGTGGTGTGCCCCACCGCGGTCGCCGTCGACCACCCCGACTCCTACTACGAGGTCTCCGACCGCCTGGCCCAAGAGATCGACGGGGCGTGGAAGCCCGATCAGTACTCAAACCCCGAGAATCCGGCCAGTCACTACCACAGCACCGGCCCCGAACTGTGGACCCAGACTCAGGGGCGGATCACGCACTTCGTGGCCGGCATCGGCACCGGGGGGACGATCTCGGGGACTGGGCGCTACCTCAAGGAGGTTAGCGACGGCCGGGTGCGGGTCGTCGGCGTCGATCCGGAGGGCTCGGTGTACTCCGGCGGCACCGGGCGGCCTTACCTGGTCGAAGGCGTCGGGGAGGACTTCTGGCCCCGCACATATGACCGGAAGATCTGTGACGAGGTCGTCTCGGTCTCGGACACCGACTCCTTCACCATGACCAGGCGGCTGGCCCGGGAGGAAGGCTTGCTGCTGGGAGGGTCCTGCGGGATGGCCGTCGTCGGCGCCCTACGGGTGGCGTGCCGGGCGGATCCCGACTCGGTGGTCGTGGTGTTGCTACCCGACGGGGGGCGCGGATATCTGGGCAAGGTCTTCAACGACGCATGGATGGCCTCCTACGGCTTCCTGCCCCCGGATTCCTCCGGAGCGACCGTCGCCGATGTGCTGATCGGCAAGGATGGTGCCTTGCCGAGCCTGGTGCACACCCATCCGAACGAGACGATCGCCGACGCTGTGATGATCCTGCGCGAGTTCGGGGTCTCCCAGCTACCCGTGGTCGCCGCTGAGCCACCGGTGATGGCGGCCGAGGTGATCGGCGCTGTCAATGAGCGCACCCTGCTGCAGGCTCTGTTCGCCGGTGAGGCGCAGCTCGCCGATCGGATTGAAGGTCACATGGCTGCGCCACTGCCGACGATCGGCGGCGGCGAGTCGATCGGGTCGCTCATGCAGGCATTGGCCGACGCCGACGGCGCCATGGTCCTGATCGACGGCAAACCGGCGGGGGTGGTCACCCGCCAAGACGTGCTCGGGTTCCTGGCCGGCCGGTGAGGCCGGACCGGGCGGGTCCGCTGGCGTGACCACGCGTTACAGTGCCGTCGCCTAGCGAGAGGGGGTTCGAACCCTATGACCTCACCCCAGCCGCGATATCAGGACCCTTGCGCCGACGAGCAGCTTCGGCCTGGGACGACGGGCTACCTGGAGCCAAGCGACAGGCCACGGGAGCCCGCCTCAAACCGGACGCAGCCCCCGGAAGGTTTCCCGGCGCCTCCCCAGCAGCACCCCGAGCCGCCGCAACACCACGGTCCATACCAGCAATGGGAGCAGTACACGCCGTCACCGCGGTTCGGGCGACCACCGCCGTACGCGCCGTCACCGCAGTTCGGGCAGCCACCCCAGTATCCGCAACAGCAGACCTACTACCAGCCCGATCCTGGACCGCAGCGTGGCGGCCAACCAGATCCACCGGGGCTCGGTGACCCGGTTGCGAGGCAGGGCGGCGTGCTTGCCTGCGGGCAGCCTGGCTTCGGTGCGCCCGGGATTGCTCAGGTGCCGGAACTGCAGGTACCGGGGCCACAGGTGCCGCAACCGCTGGCTGGCTTCGCCGCGAGAGTGATCAGCTACTTGATCGACTATGCGGCACCGTTGATCGTCTTGTACAGCTTGCTCTCCATCGGTGTGGTCGCTGGCAGCGTGGTGTTGGCTGCAGTCGGCTATCTCGGGCTGCTGGGCTTCACCATGTGGAACTCCTGGTACCTGCAAGGCACCACGGGGCAGAGCATCGGTCGCCGGGTGGCCAAGACGAAACTGGTGAAGACCGAGACCGGTCAGCCGGTCGGATTCGGGATTGCTTGTGCCCGCCATCTGTGCCACCTGCTGGAGTTCTTCATCGGCTTCCTCTGGCCGCTATGGGACTCCAAGCGGCAGACGTTTGCGGACAAGATGGTCGGGACAGTCGTGATCCGGGCCGACGGTGCAACCCAAGATCGCGGCAGCAACTGACCACCGTAGGCTTGCGGGGTGACAGGCTTTTCCACTCGGGCCATCCATGCCGGTCAGGATCCGGATCCCCACACTGGTTCGGTGATCGTGCCGATCCACGCCACGTCCACCTTCGTCCAGGACGGCGTGGGTGGGTTGCGCGACGGTCACGAGTACGCCCGCACCAGTAATCCCACCCGTACTGCGCTGGAAATCTGTCTTGCCGCGCTGGAGGGCGGCCGGCACGGGCGGGCATTCGCATCCGGGATGGCGGCAACCGACGCGCTGCTGCGTGCGACCTGCCGGCCCGGCGACCACGTCGTCATCCCCGACGATGCCTACGGCGGCACCTTCCGCCTGATCGACAAGGTGTTCCGGTACTGGGGCATCGAGCATACCGCTGTCGGGCTGTCCGATGTCGACGCCGTGCGGGCCGCGATACGCCCGACCACCAGGTTGGTGTGGTGCGAGACGCCGACCAACCCGCTGCTCGCCATCGCCGACATCGCGGCGCTGGCCGAGATCACGCACGAGGCCGGTGCGCGCCTGGTGGTGGACAACACCTTCGCCTCGCCCTACCTGCAGACCCCTCTCGGGCTCGGCGCCGACGTGGTGCTGCACTCGACCACCAAGTACCTCGGCGGGCACTCCGACGTCATCGGCGGTGGCCTGGTCACCGACGACGGCGAGCTGGACGAGCAGGTGGCCTTCCTGCAGAACGGTGCCGGTGCGGTACCTGGGCCGTTCGACGCCTGGCTGACCCTGCGCGGGATCAAGACCCTGGCGGTACGGATGGAGCGACACTGCGACAACGCCGAGCGGATCACCGCAGCGCTACAGGCGCACCCGGACGTCACCAGCGTCCGCTATCCAGGCTTGGACACCCATCCTGGACATGAGGTGGCCGCCAAGCAGATGCGCCGGTTCGGCGGGATGGTCTCGTTCAGTGTCCGTGGTGGTCAGCAGGCCGCGTTGGCGTTGTGCGCCCGGACGCGGGTGTTCACCCTGGCCGAGTCGCTGGGTGGGGTGGAGTCCCTCATCGAGCACCCGGGACGGATGACGCATGCCTCCACCGCGGGATCGCAGCTGGAGGTACCTGCCGAGCTGGTCCGGCTGTCGGTAGGCATCGAGGATGCCGAGGACCTCGTCAGCGACTTGCTGGCCGCGCTCGACTAGCGCGAGCCCGGTCGCCCGAGCGTGAGAAGCCAGCTGCCTGAGCCCTAGTCGCCCAGAGGCTTCACCGGCGACGAAGGCGTTTGCACGGGCGGCGGCGCTACCGGCAGGTCGGCACTGTTCAGACACCCACCGACCAGTTGAACACCGCCCGGTGCGGACACGTATCTGCCCGGCTCGTCACAGCCCGCCTGGTCGGCCGTCACGACGGCGGCGGCGGCCAGCAACGCGGCCACCCCAGCCGTGACTATGGCCGGCATCCAGCGGTCACTGAGACCCATTCCACCTCCCGACGTTTGTCACGACCTTACTCCGCGCGATGCCGGCTTCGCCGCGCTCACGCGGATCGGCGATCGACTGCCAAGGCCCCGATCTCGACCCCGGGATCGGTGGCCGCCCGCGCCGTCGTGGTTGGCTCCGACAGGTGCAGCAGCACCCGCACGGTGGTGTCGGCTTCGGTCATGAACTCGGTGCGGGTGATGTCGAGCGCGATGTACCCGTCGTCGACGGTGGCTTTCAGGCGCACAAAGTGGCCGTCGATCAGGTGCACGGTCGACAGTGACTGCGCGATCAGCTCGGCCAGCGTCGGGGCTTCGGTCTGGGTGGGAACGGACTTGATGGTGGTCATGGGTGGCTCCTGGTGGTGGTTAGGGGTTGGCGTTCATCAGTTGTGTCATCGGTCAGTCAGGTAGCTAACGGGCTGCCGGCTCACGTGGCTGGCCGCGAGGCTCCCGCGTAGTCGTGGAAGTTGCGGTAGTCCTGGATCTGGACGATCTGTCCGAAGGTGGGCGCGTGGATCATGAGCGTGCCGCCGAGGGAAATACCGACGTGGTGAATGTCGCTTGGGACGCCGAAGAACAGGAGATCTCCAGGCTGCAGCGGGGCACCGACCGGCAGCCGCGGTCCGTGGTTGTACTGGGCTTGAGCAGTGCGAGGTATCGCAGTCTTGGCGACGGCGTAGGAGGCCTTGGTAAGCCCGGAGCAGTCGAAGCCAGGTTCACCGTTGCCGCCCCACACATAGGGCTTTCCGAGTTGGGCGCGAGCGAACGCCACCGCGGTCAGCGCGGCGGACCCCCGGTGGTCAGCAACACTTGGCACAACAGCGCGTGGCGCAACGGTCCGCTGGGAAGGACTGGCCGGTACGGCAGTGTTGCGCTCTACGGCGGGGCCGTTGGCGGTCCGGTTTGGCGTCGCGGCCGGTTCGACGGTTCTCGCCGCGGGCGATTGAATGGCTCTCGCCGCGGGCGGTTGGTCGGTTCTCGCTGCGGGTGATTGAACGGTGCTCGCTGCGGGCGGTTGGTCGGTTCTCGCTGCGGGCGGCTCGACGGTCTTCGCTGCGGTCGGCTCAACGGTCTTCGTCGGCGGCGGCTCGACCTGGCTGCCCTCGGCGTCGAGCTTGTCCAGGCGTCCCGTGATCGGCTGGGGCGTCTCTTCCGCACTGCTGGCCAGCGGGGTCGATCGGCCGTAGACGCTGGGTAGTCCCAGAGCTACCACGAAGGCCCCAGATACGGTCATGATCACCATCGCGGTCGCCGTCACTCGACGTATCCAGCGCCCCTGGTCAGGGGCCCGGCGGTGTGCGCCGCGTCGACAGCGTGATACCCCGTTAGGGGGATCTAAGCGCGCCAAGCTCTCCATTGGCGCAATGATGCTTACTCATATCGCCAATATCGCGCAAAATGTGGTGAACAGACAGTGAAGTAATCACCCGATAGGGTGAGCAATCATTACTCTAAGTTGCGCATGCGGGAGCTTCGAGGCTGTTCGGGGGTGATACGCCGCCGGGTGGTACCAAGACGTCAGGAGCGGGTGACTGGAGTTCGGGGGTGCTGTGAGCCCCTCCCGGAGCAGGCCTCAGCCCCGGAAGGGTTCAGCCTTGACGACGGCGACGGTCATCAAACCGCCGTTGGGCAGCTCGTAGTGGCGGTCCTCGCCCTCGTGCGCGCCGATGATCGCCTTGCCCAGCGGGGAGTTCGGTGAGTAGACCTCCAGGTCGCCGTGTGCGCCTTCCTCAAGCGAGCCGAGCAGGAAAGTCTCGGTTTCCTTGTCATTCTCGAATCGCACGGTGACGACCATCCCGGGCGCAGCGACACCGGACTCGGCAGCCGCCTCGCCGACCTTGGCGACCCGCAGCAGTTCCTGCAGCTGGCGAATCCGCAGCTCGAGCTGGCCCTGCTCCTCGCGGGCGGCGTGGTAGCCACCGTTTTCCTTGAGATCGCCTTCCTCGCGGGCTTCGTTGATCTTCGCGGCAATGACCGGACGATTGGCGACCCGCTCATCGAGTTCCTGCTTGAGTCGGTCGTAGGATTCCTGGGTCAGCCAAGCTACCTGGGTCTCGCTCACGGTCATCACTCCTCGTCTGATCCGACGTCCGCGGTTGCGGGGGCGGAGTGCTCCGGGTCGCTGGCAGGACAGGTCAGCGGCCGGAACGGAAAAACACGGCCCTGCCCCTGGGCCGTGCGCGTCATCAACGGTAACACGATGCGTGCTCCCAGGCCTCAGCCTTATGGGTGGACGACTGTGGATTGTGCCTGCTCAGCGCGGCCCTACGGGATCAGTTTCAGGGGGCTGGCACTAGGTAGGACGGCACCTGAAGCGAGCATCCGAAGACATCGGCGGCGACCGGTGGCCGGGAGGTGCGCACCACGGTGGTGAGCACGATCGGACCGGCAGCAGGGGGCACGTAGACCTCCTTGCGCCCGGTCTCCTCGCCGTCCCGAGAGCGGGCCCGGACGATGCACACGGCGGGGCGCGAGGAGTCGTCCCGAACCACGCTCAGACGCAGTTGCACGGCGAACGTTGCAGGGTAGGTATCCGGATCGCTGGATAGCAGGGTGAAGCCCGACGTCTGGCCCTGCACCGGCGTAGCGCCGAGGTTGCGGTAGCCGATCACCGCGGCAACCAGGCCGATGAGCATCGCGAGCAGCAGCCCTAACGGCATGGCCCAACGGCGGCGGCGTCGATCCGCTCGTGGCCCGTAGCGGCCATCGGGAAGCTGGCCGTAGGTCACGGCGTTCCACCTCCTGACTGAAGTGTCGGGCCCAGTGGGGACAATGGTTCGCCAGGTGTTGCCGGAACCGACCGCCCACGACCGACCGCAAGTTTCCCACCGCCCGGGTAGCCCCACCCGGCCGGCGTGGAGGAGGGATGAGCAGGCGTCCATGGCCGAGCAGCTGCGAATGATGGCGGTACATGCGCACCCCGACGACGAGTCCAGCAAGGGTGCCGCGACGATGGCTCGATACGTTGCCGAGGGTCACGACGTGATGGTCGTCACCTGTACCGGGGGGGAGCGCGGCAGCATCCTGAACCCGTCGTTCGAGCCGGCCGACCTAGCCGAGAACCCCGCGCAGATGGCCGCGGTCCGTCGGCAGGAAATGGCCCGCGCTGCCCAGATTCTGGGTGTGCAACACCGCTGGCTGGGTTACCTCGACTCCGGCTTGCCGGAGGGGGATCCCATGCCGGCGCTGCCGGAAGGGTGCTTCGCGGTGGTGCCGCTGGAGGGTCCCGTTCAGGATCTGGTCCGGGTGATCCGCGGCTTCCGGCCACACGTGGTGGTGACCTATGACGAGAACGGCGGCTACCCACACCCCGATCACATCCGTTGCCACGAGGTGTCGGTCGCTGCGTTCGATGCCGCAGGTGATCCCGATCGCTTCCCCGACACAGGCCAGCCGTGGCAGCCGTTGAAGCTTTACTACACGCACGGTTTCTCCCGCAAGCGGATGCAGCTGCTGCACGACGCGCTGCTCGCCGCCGGTGCGGAGTCTCCTTTTACCGAGTGGCTGGCAAAGTGGGATTCGTCGTTGCCAGACGTCATGGAGCGGGTGACCACCTGGGTGGAATGTGCCGATTACTTCGGAGTGCAGGCCGATGCGCTGCGGGCGCACACCACCCAGATCGACCCGGACAGTCGGTGGTTCGCGATACCGCACGCGATGCATCGGGAGTTGTGGCCGACTGAGGAGTACGAGCTAGCCCGCTCGCTGGTCGACACCACCGTGCCCGAGGACGACCTATTCTCCGGCGTCCGGGAGCGGGTGCACGCATGACCCTGCTGCTGCCCAGTGGCTTTGTGGTCGCAACCAGCTTCGCGCTGGTCCACCCCCCCTCGTCGGCGCCGGATCCCGGTGGGCAGGGTGAGGACTTCGGCAAGGCCGCACCGGTCGGTTTGGTGGTCTTGCTGCTGTTCTTCGTGGCCGTGGCGTTGCTGGTGCGCTCGATGAACAAGCATCTGCGCCGGGTCCCGAAGTCCTTCGACAACGATGGCGGCGTGCCGCCTCGTGAGTGAGTAACAGTGTTCCGGCACTGAATGCCACTCACGAACAGCCGTAGGCTGCTAGCATGGCGAACCGGCTCGAGACCTCCACCAGCCCATACCTGCTGCAGCACGCCACCAACCCGGTCGACTGGTGGCCGTGGTCAAACGAGGCGTTTGCGGAGGCGGCGCAGCGTGATGTGCCCGTGCTGCTGTCCATCGGCTACGCAGCCTGCCACTGGTGCCACGTGATGGCGCACGAGTCCTTCGAGGACGAGCGCATTGCTGCGGTGATGAACGCCAACTTCGTCAACGTCAAGGTGGACCGTGAGGAGCGACCCGACGTCGACTCCGTATATATGGAGGCAACCGTTGCGATGACCGGCCATGGGGGATGGCCGATGACCTGCTTCCTCACACCCACCGGGGAGCCGTTCCACTGCGGCACCTACTACCCGCCGTCTTCCCGACACGGCCTGCCCGGTTTCCCCCAGCTGCTCGTCGCCGTGCACCAGTCCTGGATCAACCGTGGTGCGGAGGTCCAGGAGGCGGCCAAGCGCGTCGTCAGGCAGCTTACCGAACGGGCCTTGCCGCTGATCGACTCCGCAGTGGATGAGCGGGTGCTGGCCACCGCGGTTGACAAGCTAGCGGAGGAGTTCGACCACAAGCACGCCGGATTCCGCGGCGCCCCGAAGTTCCCGCCGTCGATGCTGCTGGAGTTCTTGCTCCGGCACCACGAGCGGACCGGCTCGGCGCCGGCGCTGTCCATGGTGCAGAACACCTGCGAGGCGATGGCCCGCGGCGGGATGTACGACCAGCTTGCCGGTGGGTTCGCCCGTTACTGCGTCGACGCCGCCTGGGTGGTGCCGCATTTCGAGAAGATGCTCTACGACAACGCGCTGCTGCTGCGCGTTTACACCCACCTGGCCCGGCTCACCGGATCGGCGACCGCACGGCGGGTGGCGGAGCAGACTGCGACGTTCCTGCTCGACGGATTGGGCACCCCGCAGGGCGGCTTCGCGGCGTCGCTGGACGCCGACACCGCGGGTCAGGAGGGCGCCACTTACGTGTGGACGCCGGGGCAGCTCGTCGACGTGCTCGGGTCTGATGATGGTCAGTGGGCGGCGGAGCTGCTGGTGGTGAGCCTGGCCGGGACGTTCGAGCACGGCACGTCGGTGTTGCAGTTGCCTGCTGAGCCCGATGATCACGACCGCTGGGAGCGGGTGCGCACCGCGTTGCTCGCGGCCCGGGCCGCCCGCCCGCAGCCTGCCCGGGACGACAAGGTGGTCACCGAGTGGAACGGGATGGCTATCACCACATTGGCCGAGGCGGGCGGCGTGCTGGACCGTCCGGAGTGGGTCGCGGCGGCGGCGGCCGCAGCGGAGCTGATGCTGGGCACGCACATCGTCGATGGCCGCCTGCGGCGCAGCTCTCGCGACGGTGTGGTGGGCGCGGCCGCTGGCGTGCTGGCCGACCACGCCTGGCTGGTCGAAGGCTTGCTCGCGCTGCACCAGGTCACTGGAGATGATCGCTGGCTGCAGGCTGCGATGCCGGTGCTAGAGCAGGCCCAGAAACTTTTCGTTGACCCGGAACACAACGGGGCCTGGTTCGATACTGCAGCGGACGCCGAGGCGCTGTTCCGCCGCCCCGCCAACGTCACCGACAATGCGACCCCGGCGGGTGCCTCCGCGCTGGCCGGCGCGCTGGTCACCGCTTCGGCGTTGACCGGCTCGGAGTCCTACCGCGCGGCGGCCGAGGCCGCGGTGGCGCGGGCCGGATTGGTGCCGGCCAACGCACCGCAGGCGGCCGGGCACTGGCTGACCATCGCTGAGGCGCTGGCACACGGGCTGGTGCAGATCGCCGTGATCGGCCCCGCCGGGGACGCGGCTCGCGCGGCGTTGGAGGCCCGGGCCCGGTGGGCGGCGCCTGGCGGAGCGGTTGTGTTGGCCGGAGAACCGGGCGCCGACGACCCGATGCTCGCCGGGCGGGGCCTGGTGGCCGGCGTCCCGGCGGCCTATGTGTGCCACGGCTTCGTCTGTGACCGCCCGGTGACCTCCCCCGAGGATCTGCACGCCCAGCTCCGGAGCGGCCAACCGCATCGCTGGTCTAACTAAGGGCGAAGACAGGCGCGCTCAGGCCGTCGATCGTGCAGTTGGCGGTGGTGCTCTCGCGCTCCGCTCGACTCCGCAACTCTTGTAATGCTGTAATTATCACATCACAGCAGGGCGAGCGAGAGGACGACGACATGGTGGGACGTGGACGGCCGCACGGAATGCGCTCCGGTGGCCGGTGGCACGGGCGTGGTGGCTGGCAGCAGGCTGACCTACCACCAGCTGACGACGCCAAGGCCTGGTTCGCCGGGCGGTTGCCGGACGGCTGGTTCACCGGTGAGGTCGAGGTCACCGTGGACCGCGAAGAGATCCTGGTTGTAGGGAGGCTGCCCGCGCTGGGGGAGGAGTTCACCGACGACGCCGAGCGGGCCGCGGCCGAGGCGGGTCGAATCAGCCGGTTCCGGGAGGACACCCGCGATGAGCGGATCGAGATCGCCCGGCAGGCGGAGCACCGCTACCGGCGCAAGGTGGCCTGGGGCGCCCGGCAAGGTGGCACCGAGGAGATGTTCACCACCCTGTCGGTACCGGTGATGACCCGGTTGCGGCAGCCCGAGCGCCTTGTGCTCGACACCCTGGTCGACGCCGGGGTGGCGCGGTCCCGGTCCGAGGCACTGGCCTGGGCGGTGCGCTTGGTCGGTGAGCATGCACAAGAGTGGCTCGGCGAGCTCAAGCAGGCGATGGCCACCGTCGACGACCTGCGCGCCCGCGGCCCAGAGCTCTAACTTTCCACCGGATCATCGCGCCACAACGTGCTGATGGGCACTACCCACAATCGCTCCCCGATCGGGTTGATGCGTGGGTAGCTGAACAGAATGAGGCCGCCCTCGGAGCAGGGCGTAGCCTTCCCGACTTGTGAGGCTGCAGGACCTCGTCTATGCCGTCTACGAGCGCCGGCTGTTACGCCAGCTCGACACCGCCAACCGCCCCCGTCACGTTGCGGTGATCATGGACGGAAATCGGCGCTGGGCTAAGGAAGTCGGGTTCGCCGACGTCAGCGACGGCCACCGGGTCGGTGCCGCCAAGCTGGTCGAGCTGCTCGGCTGGTGCCAGGAGACCGGTGTCGAGATCGCCACGTTCTGGCTGCTGTCGCCGGACAACCTGCGCAACCGGCCGCCCGACCAGGTGGAGCCGTTGCTGGAGATCATTGCCGATGTCGTCGACGAGCTGTGCGCGCCGGACACGCAGTGGCGAGTGCGGGTCGTCGGTGCGCTGGACCTGCTACCGCCGGAGGTGGCGCAGCGGCTGACCACCGCGGCAGCGCGAACTCGGGATCGGCCCGGGTTGGCGGTCAATGTGGCGGTGGGCTACGGCGGCCGTCAGGAGATCGCCGACGCATTGCGCAAACTTCTGCTCAAGCACGCTGAGGCCGGCACCACCATGGAGGAACTCGCTGAGGTGCTCGACGTCCAGCAGATCGCCGAGCACCTCTATACCTCCGGGCAGCCCGATCCGGACCTGGTCATCCGTACATCGGGGGAGCAGCGGCTGTCGGGTTTCCTGCTGTGGCAGTCGGCGCATTCGGAGTTCTGGTTCTGCGACGCCTACTGGCCGGCCTTCCGAAAGGTGGACTTCTTGCGCGCCCTGCGTGACTACACCGCGCGGCATCGCCGGTTCGGCTCGTGACCTGTGAGTGGCGATGCGAGCTGCGGCTCGCATCGCCACTCACAGGTCACTCACGGGTCACGTAGCGCCGTACTGTCATGACCATGAGGGACAGCACCAACGACCTGGTCCGCGAGTACTTGGTGCTCGGCCTGAGGTTCGACCGTCTCGTCGGGGGCTTCGTCGACGCCTACACCGGCGATCCGGCGTTGCGCCGCCAGGTCGACAACGAGCCCCGGCCGGATCCGGCGATGCTGGCCCGCCGGGCAGGCGAGCTGTGGGCCGAACTCCCCGCGGCGGGGCTGCCCGAGCCGCGGGCCCGTTTCCTGGATGCCCACCTCGTCGCGTTGGAGTGCAGCGGGCGCGTGCTGGCCGGCCAGCAGGTCGGGTTCGTGGCCGAGGTGCAGGCGTACTTCGATGTTGTCATCGAACCGGGGGACCCGGACGTCTACCACCAGGCGCATGCCGAGATCGGTCGGCTATTGCCGGGCACGGATCCCCTGGCGCACCGGTTGGCCGCACACCGGGCCCGCGACCAGATTCCGCCGGAGCGGTTGAAACCCGCCGTTCAGGCGCTGTCCAGCGCGCTGCGCGACCGGGTACGCGGCAGCGTCGGGCTACCCCCTGAGGAGACCGTGCGTTACGAGGTGGTCACCGACAAGCCGTGGAGCGGGTTCAACTACTACCTCGGTGACTTCCGCTCCCGGGTGGCGATCAACGCGGATCTCGGGCACCGGATGGCCAACCTGCCGCACCTGGTCGCGCACGAGTCCTACCCCGGGCACCACACCGAGCACTGCCGCAAGGAGGCCGGCCTGGTGCGGACGCAGCGGCAGGCCGAGCAGACGATCTTCCTGGTGAACACCCCGCAGTGCCTGATGGCCGAGGGGATGGCTGACCTCGGGCTACGCGCCGCAGTCGGTCCCGGGTGGGGGCGGTGGGCTGCGGAGATTCTCGGTGACTTGGGTCTGCGGATGGATGGCGAGCTCGCCGAGCGTCTGGAGACCGCCGCGGCGGGCCTGCTCGGGGTCCGTCAGGACGCCGCGCTCATGCTGCACGATCAGGGCGCCGACCCGGCGGACGTGCTGGCCTACCTGCAGCGCTGGCTGCTCATCACCGAACCGCGGGCCAGGCAGACGCTGCGTTTTCTCTCCGACCCGCTGTGGCGGGCCTACACCACCACCTACGTGGAGGGCTACCGGCTGCTGCGGACCTGGCTCGATGCCCGCCCGCTGGCGCAGTCGCTGGACCGGCGCTACCTGCGGCTGCTCGATGAGCCGCTCATCCCATCGGTGGTGCGCGCTGAACTGGCCAGGTGAGGCTGCCGGGTTTACAGAACCGACACGGTCAATTCACCTGCCTGGATGCCTGCGCACCACGGCCACACACCGGTAGCGTGCAGAAGTGGCGGGACGTGCCGGAGGCGTCGCGCTACGGGAGGCCCTGATCGTGGCTGCTGTCGATTGGGCGGATTATCCGCCCACGGCGAGCACGGGAGGGCCGGCACCTGGCCCTCGTGGTCGGTCTCGCTAACCCCATCCGGGGCGTTGCGGGAGCGATCCACCAGAGGCCGGCCGGCCCACCGAGTAGGAGGCGCGGTGCCGCGCTCGCCAGGGAGCTGCCGTGATCGCTTCTCGCTTGCCTTACTCCACCGCCCCGGGTATTCGCACCTACGTGCTGGATACGTCGGTGCTGCTGTCCGATCCCTGGGCGTTGCACCGGTTCGAGGAGCACGAGGTAGTGCTTCCCCTCGTGGTCATCGGGGAACTGGAGGGCAAGCGGCACCACGCGGAGCTTGGCTGGTTCGCGCGGGAAGCGCTGCGCCTGCTGGACGATCTGCGGGTGGCTCACGGCCGGCTGGACATTCCGGTCCCGATTGGCGAGTTCGGCGGCACCCTGCGCGTCGAGCTGAACCACTCCGACCCGGCAGTATTGCCGACCGGGTTTCGTACCGAGACCAATGACTCCCGGATCCTGGCCTGCGCGCTGAACCTGGCTGCCGATGGTCGCGACGTCGTACTGGTCACCAAGGACATGCCGCTGCGGGTGACGGCAGGTGCGGCCGGGTTGTCCGCCGACGAGTACCGCGCTCAGGACGTGGTGCCTTCGGGGTGGACCGGGATGAGCGATGTCGAGGTCGGGCCTTCGGTGGTGGACGAGCTCTACAAGGCGGGGATCGCCGATCTCACCGAGTACCCGGAGATCACTGATCTGCCGTGCCACACCGGCTTGCGGCTACTCGCCGGGACGGCGACCGCGTTGGGTCGGATCACTGCAGACAAGCGCGTCCGGCTGGTCCGCGGGGACCGTGAGGCGTTCGGCTTGCGCGGCCGCTCAGCCGAGCAGCGGATCGCACTAGACCTGCTGCTTGACCCTAGTGTGGGCATCGTGTCCCTCGGCGGTCGGGCTGGGACCGGCAAGTCGGCGCTCGCGCTGTGCGCCGGCCTGGAGGCCGTGATGGAGCGCGGTGCGCACCGCCGGGTCATCGTCTTCCGCCCGCTCTACGCCGTCGGAGGTCAGGAGCTGGGCTACCTGCCGGGCAGTGAGAGCGAGAAGATGCAGCCCTGGGCGCAGGCGGTGTTCGACACCCTCGGTGCGGTCGCCTCGCCGGACGTCATCGACGAGGTGATCGACCGCGGCATGCTCGAGGTGATGCCGTTGACCCACATCCGCGGTCGGTCACTGCACGATAGCTTCGTGATCGTCGACGAGGCGCAGTCCCTGGAGCGCAACGTGCTGCTCACGGTGCTGTCCCGGCTGGGTACCGGGTCCCGAGTGGTGCTCACCCACGATGTCGCGCAGCGGGACAACCTGCGGGTAGGTCGGCATGACGGGGTGGCCGCGGTGATCGAGAAGCTGAAGGGGCACCCGCTGTTCGCCCACGTCACCCTCGCCCGATCGGAGCGCTCACCGATCGCAGCCCTGGTCACCGAGATGCTGGAGGGTTACGCGCACTGACCGTTGGGTTCCCCGAACCCGTCGAGGGCATCGAGCACCTGCTGGAAGCAGCGCACCACCTTCCCGTAGCACCGTTGCATCAGGTGCACGGTGCCGAGCCTGCGCAGCGCCGAGGCCCCGCTGCGGCGGTCAGCCAAGTCGCGCAGGTAGCTGAGAGCGTTTTCCAGGCGGGGTAACGCCTCGTCGAAACGGCTGAAACGGTTGGATTGGTGGGCGGCATCAATGCGTCTACTGTGGCGGTTGCCGGCGGCTCCGCATGCTGTGAGGGTCTGGTCGAAGCCTTCCAGCGCCTCATCGAGGCGGTGCTGGAGCCGGGGCAGCTCGTTCAGACCGCGAACCGCCATATTTTCCCGCCCGCGGCTGACCGCGCGCCGGGCGCCGGCGAGCATGAGCTCGCAGACGTGCCGCCAGTCGTCGTAGTACCCACGAACGAGGAAGAACCTGGCCAGCCGCACCCCCAATGCCCAGCCGAGTTGATCCGATCCGATCGAGTAAGCCTGGTCGACGACACCGATCAGTGCCGCCCATTCGGCCTTGAACCAACCGGAAGGGTCGGCGACCACCAAGCTGACGACCGACTCGTCTGGCCGCCAGCAGGTCCCAGGTTCGAAGGTCACGGCGAAGGCAGAGCTGGCCATGCACTGCCCCGCCTCCTCGGCCAGGGCCAGCCAACCCCTGAATGCCCGGTCCAGAGCTGCGAGTCGGTCGGCTTCCCGCTCCTGCGCGACGGCCAGTTCCCGCGAGTAGGCGCGCAGCAGGTCGTGGAAGCGGTGACGCAGCTGCCCTGAGACATCGCGCCCGGCCACGTCGAGCAGTTGCATATCGACCAGGGTGTCCACCAGCTCCTCGGCCCTGGCCTGCGGGATGTCGAGTAGGGCTGCGGTCACCCAGGGGGCGAAGTCGCGGATCTCGAGCAGCCCGAGGTAACGGAAGGCGCGCTGGGTGGCCACGTCCAGACGGTCGTAGCTCAGTGCGAGGCTGGCCCGCACTTCCAGATCCCCGAGCCGCAGGTTGTCCAGGCGGTGGTGTTCGTCGGTCAGGTCCGCTTCGAGGCGTTCCAGCGGCCAGTGCGGCCGGGCGTCCAGGCGGGCTCCGGCGACCCGGACGGCCAATGGCAGGAACCCGCATAGCCGTACGATCTCCCGGGCCGCGGCGGGTTCGGCCGCCACCCGCAGCGGCCCAACAACCCGGGCCAGTAGCTCAACGGCCCGGTCGGGTTCGAGGATGTCCAGATTGACCGGCCGGGCGCCGTTCAAGCCGGCCAGGCGGGCCCGGCTGGTGACCAGAACCGCACATCCAGGGGTGCCCGGCAACAGCGGACGCAGCTGGGCCTCGGATGCCGCATTGTCCAGCAGGATGAGTAACCGCCGATCGGCCAGCCGGCTGCGATACAAGGCGGCGCGCTCCTCGACGTCGTCGGGTATCGCCGTGCGGTCCATCCCGAGCGAACGCAGAAACCGGGCCAGCACGTTCGCCGGTGTCAGGGGGTGAGCCTCGGTGCCACGGAGGTTCACGAACAGCTGGCCTTCTGGGTAGTGGGCCCGCAGCTCGTGCGCGGCGTGCACGGCCAGTGTCGTCTTTCCCACCCCGGCCTTGCCGGTGATCGCGATGAGTGCCGCTGGCGACCGATCCGCCGCGGCGACCAGGTGCTGGACCCTGGCGAGTTGGGCTTTTCGGCCGGTGAAGTCGGTGATGTCGGCGGGCAGCTGCGCCGGGATGATCGCGGGTGTCCTCGGGGTCTCCAGCACCGGGTCACCGGTCAAAATCGCGTACTCCAGCCGTTGCAGCTCATTACCCGGCTCCAGTCCGAGCTGCTCGACCAGGGCGCTCCGAGTGCGGTGATAGACGTCCAGCGCCTCAGCTTGCCGTCCCGCCTGGTACAGCGCGGTCATCAGCAATCCCTGCAGCTGCTCCCGCATCGGGTGGCGACCGGCTAGCTCGACGAGTTCGGGGATGATCGCATTGGCGTGGCCGCAGGCCAGCTCGGCGTCGTACAGCTGGGCAAGACCGGCCAGTCGGCACTCGGTCAACCGGTCGGCTTCGGCGCGCAGTAGTGGCAGGTCGGTGACGTCGCTGAAGGGCTCTCCGCGCCACAGCCGCAGCGCCGTGCGCAGCAGCGCAACAGAGCGCGCCGGCTCGCCGACGTCGGTCCCCTCGGTGAGCGCCGACTCGAATCGCTCGGCGTCGAGTTCGCCAGGGTGCACCTGCAGCGTGTAGCCGCCGTGCTCGAAGCGGATCCGTGTCGGATCATTCAGTGTGCCGCGCAGCCGATGTACATGCAGCTGGAGCTTCTTGGCGGCGCGTGGGTCTCGTTGGCCGGCCCAGAGCGCATCCACCAGAACGTCCACCGGCACCGGTGTGTTCGCCCGTGTGAGCAGCACCCCGAGCAGCGTGCGATGCATCGGCGCGGACAACCGGGCCGGCTGCCCTCCGTGTCGCACCCGCAGCGGGCCGAGAACCTCGAAGTCCATTCCTCGCCCCCCAAGTCATCACCCCCCAAGCCGGCCTGGCACCGAGTGTAGCCACACGATGCCAGCTGGTAACCGGATATGCCCTCGATCGGAGCGTCGGCCCGACCCACTGACGGCAGCAAGCGGCAGGAAAGCGGGAAGAAAGCAGCGTGACCTAGCGTGTCGGCTATAACGCTAGGTGTATCCCAGGGTACGTCGCGGGGGAGCCTGGGATCCCACGACGAGAGAGGTGGTTTCTTTGATGGCTTGGACCTCCGCACGCGTGGCCGGTTCGGTATTGACTGCGGTTACGGCCACACTCGCTACGGCTGCACCGGCCATCGCCGACGCGCCCACACCGCAGCACAAATATCCTGGAGTGGGAGCTTCCAATACCGTAGCTTGCGGCCTTAGCTATCCGGACAAGGACAATCACGGATGGATTAACTTCCCAGGCAATACTGTTACCTTGCGCAGTGGTCCCAGTAATGGCTGCGTCCAAACGGGTCAGGGGTTGCACGATCAGCTTGCCGATTACCTCTGCTATACCCCCGGAGACGGCGGCACGTGGACCTACGTGCGCAACGTGTCCACCGGAGACCAGGGCTGGGTTCGGGACGACCAGCTGCCCGGCTATGGCAGCGACGTGGTGTGCGAAGACCACCCACCACCATCAACTGTCAGGACTTGACACGGGCGAGACGAGGGTTGCCCCACGCGTCCAGGGCGGCGTGGGGCAACCCCTGCGAAGTATCACCCGGCCGGCAGACCCAGCGCGGCCGGCGGCGGCAGCTCGAGGCCGGCGCCCGCTGGCGGGCGGCAGAGGGATGCTTGTCGCTGCTTTGGGCTCCCCGCGACACCTACAAGCATCCCTGGGGCGAGGTAGGGCGGCGGGTCATGCTCAGGACGTCGAGGGCTTCGTCGAGCTGCTCGATGGTGAGCTTGCCGTCCTTGACGTGGCCGCGCTCCAGCAGCACGTCGCGGATGGTGCGCCGCTCGAGCAGGGCCTGCTTGGCGATCGAGGCTGCCTCCTCGTAGCCGAGGTAGCGGTTGAGCGGGGTCACGATCGCGGGGGAGGACTCGGCGTACTCGCGGCAGCGCGCGACGTCGGCCTCGGCGCCCTCGACGACCTTGTCGGCGAGCAACCGGGCCGCCGCGGCGAGCAGCCGGGCCGACTCCAGCAGGTTGCGCCCCATCACCGGCATCATCACGTTGAGCTCCAGGTTGCCCTGTGAGCCGGAGAACGCCACGCACGCGTCGTTGCCGATCACCTGCGCCGCAACCATCATCGTCGCCTCGCAGATTACCGGGTTGACCTTGCCCGGCATGATCGACGAGCCTGGCTGCAGATCGGGTAGCTTCAGTTCGGCCAACCCGGTGCGGGGACCGGAGCCCAGCCACCGGATGTCGTTGGCGATCTTGAAGAGCGACACGGCGACGGTGCGCAGCGCGCCGGAGCACTCCACCAGACCGTCCCGGGCGCCCTGCGCCTCGATGTGGTTCCGGGCCTCGGTGAGCACATCCAAGCCAGTGCAACGGCGCAGCTGGTCGACGACGGCGGTACCGAAGCCCGCCGGGGTGTTCAGTCCGGTGCCCACCGCGGTGCCCCCGATGGGCAGCTCGGCCAGCCGGGGCAGGCAGCTCGCCAGCCGCTCGACGCCGTGTCGCGCCTGCGACGCCCAGCCACCTGCCTCCTGGCCGAGCGTGATCGGCACCGCGTCCATCAAGTGGGTGCGACCCGCTTTAACCACGTTGCCCCAGTCCCGCGACTTCCGGACCAGGGCCGAGGCCAGGTGCGCCAGCGCGGGCATCACGTCGTGCGCGACGGCTTCGGTGGCGGCGAGGTGGATCGTGGTCGGGAACACGTCGTTGGATGACTGGGACGCGTTGACGTGATCGTTGGGGTGCACGTCGCAGCCGTAGGCCCGGCCCGCCAGCGTGGCGATCACCTCGTTGGCGTTCATGTTCGAGCTGGTGCCCGAGCCGGTCTGGAACACGTCGATCGGGAAGTGCGCGTCATGCTCGCCGGCCGCGACCTCGTCGGCGGCCGACGCGATCGCCTTCGCAAGTGTCGGGTCGAGCACCCCGAGCTGGGCATTGGCCCGCGCGCACGCAGCCTTGACCAGCCCCAAAGCGCGGATCTGGGAACGTTCCAGGCCGCGCCCGGAGATCGGGAAATTGTCCACGGCGCGCTGCGTCTGCGCGCGGTACAGCGCGGCGGCGGGCACCGCGACCGCACCCATGGTGTCCCGTTCGATCCGATACTGGTCAGCTGTCACAATGCCGCCTCCGCGGGCTGTATCGATGGCGCCTCAGCGGCGAAGAGTGCTTCGGCGCGCCGGGCGTTGGAGGGTGTCATGTGCGGGGGAGCTGGTCGAAGTCCACCGAGGCGTACTTGCGCAGTTTAGCCAGCCGGTGGAAACTGTCGATCATCCGTACGGTGCCGGACTTGGAGCGCATCACGATGGACTGCGTGCTGCATCCACCTGCCCGATAGGTCACCCCGCGCAGCAGCTCCCCGTCGGTGATTCCGGTCGCGCAGAAGAACACATTGTCGCCACAGACCAGGTCCTCCGTGGTGAGAATCCGGTCGAGGTCGTGCCCGGCGTCCAGCGCCGCCCGCCGCTCGGCATCGTCCCGAGGCCACAGCCGACCCAGGATCGCGCCCCCCATGCAGCGCAGCGCGGCCGCACTGATGATCCCCTCCGGAGTCCCGCCGATACCCATCAGCAGGTCCACGCCGGTGCCCGCGCGGGCCGCGGCGATCGCGCCGGCGACGTCCCCGTCGGTGATGAACGTGATCCGGGCGCCGGCCTCGCGGACCTGGCGCACCAGGA
>DASYIL010000129.1:0-33513 GCA_035997545.1 Pseudonocardiaceae bacterium | reverse complement strand
TCGCCGCTTGCCATCCCGGCGTACTACCGCGGGGATGGCAAGCGGTGCTGGCTCAGCCGGCGGTGTTCACTGTGCCGCTAGCATTCCTCACTATGGTGGTGGTGAGCCGCCGGACCACCGATCGGATCCCGGCTGACGTGTCACGTATCCTGCTGCGGCTGCATGCACCGGAGGGGTTGGGATTGACCGACGATCGGGGGGACATCGCCCGTCTCAGCGTGGCAGCTACCCTGCTGCGGCCACGTGGTGGCCGGCACCGCCGGTAACACAACTGTCCTGGAGGTGCGCATGAACACCACCGAGCGCGTCAGCGGTATCGATGCTTCGCTGCCGGTGGACCCGTGGATCGCCGCCCACAACAGCGCGGATTTCGCCACCCTGCGCCGGCGGCTCCACGGCTTCGTCTTCCCGATGACCGCGTTCTTCCTGACCTGGTACCTACTGTACGTCCTGCTGGCGGCGTTCGCGCCGGCCTTCATGGCCGTCAAGGTCGCCGGCAACATCAACGTCGGGTTGATCATCGGCCTGTTGCAGTTCGTCACCACCTTCGCGATCACCACTGGCTACGTCCGGTTCGCCACCAAGAGCCTGGATCCGATCAGCGACCGGATCCGCGAGCAGATCGAAGGAGCAGCCCGTTGACCGGAAGCCTGGCCCAGGAGACCGTGGGCGACCCGCTGCTCAACGGCGGGATCTTTCTCTTCTTCGTCATGGTCACCCTGGTGATCGTGGTCCGCGCCTCCCGCAGCACCAAGACCGCTGCCGACTACTACGCCGCGGGCCGGTCGTTCACCGGCCCGCAGAATGGTGTCGCGATCTCCGGCGACTACCTGTCCGCGGCATCGTTCCTCGGCATCGCCGGTGCCATCGCGGTCTACGGTTACGACGGTTTCCTCTACTCGATCGGCTTCCTGGTCGCCTGGCTGGTGGCCCTGCTGCTGATCGCCGAACTGTTGCGGAACACCGGCAAGTTCACCATGGGTGACGTGCTGAGTTTCCGGATGCGCCGGCGGCCGGTGCGGGCCGCCGCGGCGGTGTCGACGCTCACGGTGTCGTTGTTCTACCTGCTGGCCCAGATGGCCGGCGCTGGTGGTCTGGTCGCCCTGCTGCTCAACATCCATGGCCGCAGCGCCCAGGCGATCGTGGTCACGATCGTCGGCGTCCTAATGATCATTTATGTGCTGTTCGGCGGGATGCGCGGCACCACCTGGGTGCAGATCGTCAAAGCCACCTTGCTGATCGTCGGCGCGGGCCTGATTACCGCTTGGGTGCTGGGCTCCTTCGGGCTCAATCTGTCGGCCCTGCTGGGCGAGGCCGCGGCGAGGTCACCGCAGGGTGACGCCATGCTCGCACCCGGTCTGCAATGGGGCGCGAGCACCATAACGAAGATCGACTTTGTGTCGCTGGGAGTCGCACTGGTGCTGGGCACCGCGGGGCTGCCGCACATTCTGATGCGTTTTTACACCGTGCCCTCGGCCAAGGAGGCCCGCCGCACGGTGGTCTGGGCGATCTGGCTGATCGGCGTCTTCTACCTGTTCTCGCTAGTCATCGGCTACGGTGCCGCGGCGCTGGTGGACGGCGGTCCGCAGCGGATCGCCGCGATGCCCGGTCAGGAGAACTCAGCGGCCCCCTTGCTGGCCTACCAGTTGGGCGGAGAGGTGCTGCTCGGGTTCATCTCGGCGGTGGCCTTCGCCACGATACTTGCTGTTGTGGCCGGTCTGACGATCACCGCGTCGGCGTCGTTCGCGCATGACGTGTACGCCAACGTGATCAAGCACGGCGATCTGGAACCAGACCGTGAGGTGCGAGTCGCCCGCCTCACCGCCTGCGTGATCGGCGCACTGGCGATCCTCGGCGGCATCTTCGCTCTCGGCCAGAACGTCGCCTTCCTGGTAGCGCTGGCCTTCGCGGTGGCCGCGTCGGCGAACCTGCCGACCATTCTCTACTCACTGTTCTGGAAGCGGTTCAACACCAGCGGTGTGCTGTGGAGCATGTACGGCGGTCTGACCAGCTGCGTAGTACTGATCATCTTGTCGCCCGCGGTGTCCGGCACCTCGAAGTCGATGTTCCCCAGCCTGGACTTCGCGATCTTCCCGTTGAAGAACCCGGCCCTGATCTCAGTGCCGCTGGCCTTCCTCCTCGGCTATCTCGCCACGGTGCTCAGCAAGGACGACGAGGCCGGCGAGATGAAGTATGCCGAGATGGAGGTGCGGGCCCTGACCGGTGCCGGCGCCGAGCGGGCGCTGGTCCCGATGGTCCCGTCGCCGCGTCCAGAACGATGACCTGTGGCACGATTTGGCCATGACATCCCCGGTCCCGGCTGTGTCCGTGTCCAAGGTGCCCGGCAATACCGTGCTGCTCGACGTCCGTGAGAACGACGAGTGGGCTGCCGGGCATGCGCCGGGGGCGGTTCATGTCCCGATGGAACAGGTGCCGCAACGTCTCGACGAGCTCGCCGCTGCTTTCCCCGACCGCCCGGTGCACGTGGTGTGCCGCTCCGGGGGGCGGTCGGCACGGATCACCGCCTATCTCGCACAGGCCGGGTGGGACGCGGTGAACGTCGAGGGCGGGATGCGTGCCTGGGCTGCCGCTGGCCGCCCGATGGTGGCCGAGTCGAGCGCGGCGCCAAAGGTGCTGTAGGTCCGGCGATGCCCACCCAGCCGATACCAGCCCAGCCGCACTACACCGGCCCGCCGTCCTACCCCACCCCGCCGCGCTGGGGTTTTCCGCAGCTGGGTTTTTCGCGGTTGGGCTGGCCGGTGCCGGTGGCCGCCCGCACGGTAAGTCCCGATGAGCGGATGCGCGCACTGGCCGCTGCGGCGGTCCCGCTGCTGGGGTTGACCGCCATGCTGGTGCTGGCCACCGCAGGCGCCGAGGCGTGGCGATACGCGCTACTACTGGACAGCCGCACCGACGCGGTACCCGCCGGGCCGCTGCATGCCAGCGATGCGCTGGTGATCACCGGCGGGGTGATCTCGCTGCTCGCCGGCTGCCTGACCGGCGCCGTCACGGTGGGGTGGCTGGTCCGCGCCTGCGCGGCCGCAGCCCGAGCCGCTAAGACCACCCCGGCTCGGCCGACCTGGCAGCTGGTCGCGGGCGTCCTGGTGCCGGGGGTGAACCTGTTGATGCCGGGTGCTGTGCTCGCGGAGCTGGAGCACGCGGCGTTGGACCGGGATCCGGGCGCTCGACCGCGCCCTTCCCGGCTGGTCGTCGGATGGTGGGCAGTCTGGGCCACCGGGCTGGTGCTGACTTATACCACTATGCTGTGGAACCTGCGTGAGGGGGCACAGGCCCGCGCTGACAGTGTGCTGCTGCACGTGGCCACCGACCTGGTGGCCGGGGCGGTCGCCATCACCACGATCGTTGTGGTGCGGCGGCTGACCCGGTTGCTCAGCCCGGCGGCGCTGGCCAATGCCCGCCGAATGGTGGTGGTCCAGGTCCCCGGCGATCACGCACCGGTCCAGCCGTCGGGTCAGCCGCGAAGCACCTGAGTAAGAGCTGGGGCTCGTATCACCACTCACGGGTGAGCGCTACCGTACGCCGATGTCCAAGCGAAGCATGACGAAGGCCCACCAGCCCGCTGACGGCCAGTACAATCCCCGCCAGGCCTGCCCGTGCGGCTCGGGCAAGCGGTACAAGGCCTGCCACGGCGACCCAGGCGGCGCCCAGGACGTCATCGCCAGCCGCCCCTTCGGGGGGCTCGCGGCGGAATGCCAGCTCGTCGCGCTGCGCGAGTTCGTGTCGTCGGCTACTGCGCCCCTACCGCTGGCGCAGCCAGCCGGGCGCGACGTCACCCTGGCGACCGTGCTGCCGACGGCGGCCGCCGCGCTCGTCCGGCCCGACGGCGCAGCGCTGGTCGGGCTGCAAGTACTGGCCCGCTCGGGCGACCTGTCCCGGGACCTCGGCCGCGCGGTGACCTGGGCGTTGACTGCCGAGCCCGGCTCGGCGCTGCCTGCGGTCAGCACCGTGGCCGAGGGTGAGCAGATCCGGCTGCAGGACCTGCTCACCCTCGACACGCCGCTCGACGTCACCATGCATCCCGACTTCTCCTGGTGGATCTCTGGCGAGGAACCGCCGTCCGGGGAGGCAGCGTTGTCGATTCAGCGGGCCAACGCCGCGATCATGCCGACCGAAGCGGTCACCGGGGCCGGGGTCGAGGCCGCTTACTGGGTCGACGCCGGCGACAAGGCGCACCTGCGATGGGTTCGCCCCGAGCCGGAAGAGCGGCTGCTCACCGCGCTGGCCCGGCTGGCTGCCCGCGACGAGCTGGATCTCGGCGACGGCTCACGCTACGCCGGGTCGTTCCGCGCGCACGGGGTGCTGGTGCCAGTCTGGGACCTCGATCGTGAGCAACACGCCCGGGAGTGGGTGGCCCCCGCGGAGGCTTTCGCGCCCCGGCTGGCGCAGGCGCTGTGCTCGCTGGACAGCGCACCACTCACGGATGCCGAACGCCGCGCCCTCCGCGGCCTACACGGCCGTCAGGTCACCCTGCGCTGAGCTTCCTCCCACCGGTCCGCCGCATTCAGCGGGCTCAGCAGGGTTTCACACGGCGAAATAACCCCGTTAAGCCCGCTGGATGCGGCAGGGAGTTAGGGGAGCCAGGCGACGCGAGCGTGGAGGAGTGCGTAGCCGACGAAGGCGACGACGTCGATCAGGGTGTGTGCGGCGATCAGGGGCCACAAGCGGTTTGTTCGCTGCCAGACCCGGGCGAACACGATCCCCATCACCAGATTCCCGACGAATCCGCCGATCCCTTGGTAGAGATGATACGAGCCACGGAGCACCGCGCTGGCCAGCGCAGCACCTCCCTCCCCCGATCCCAGCTGGCGTAGCCGGGTGATCAGATACCCGACCACCAGCAACTCCTCGGCCAGCGAGTTGGCTACCGCGGCGGCGAGGAGCACCGGGACGCGCCACCAGGTGTCGGCCAACGCGGAAGGCACCACCGTGAGGCTGAGACCGGCCGCGCGGGCCAGGACGTAGAGGCCCAACCCCGGCACGCCGATCACCGCAGCCAGCCCGACACCAAGCCCAGCATCCCGGCCGACGCACCGGCGGTCCAGGCCGAGGCTGCGCAGCGAGATACCGCTGCGCCACAGCAGGTAGCCGGCCAGACCACCCCAGGCCAGCAGCTGGAGCACCCCGGTGAGCTGGTAGGCGAGATCCAGCAGTTCGGTCTTGCGGACCTGCGCGTTGATCGCCACCGACTGGTCCGCTAGGGAGCCCGGAGCGAGCAGCGCGTCCAGCAGCGCCAGCAGGCTGCGCAGCCCGGACAGTCCCAGGGTCACAGCGAGCACCAGGACGATCTCGACGACCAGGGCCCGGCGCTGCCCGGGATCGGTGACCACCGCGGGCTGCTCCGGCCGCGGCGAGGCGAGCCACTGCCGAAAAGTCACTGCCGTCCGGCCCGTGCGCACCCTGCGACGCTATCCGGCTGCCGCAGCCCCGCGTATCGTGGCCGCGGTGTGGCGGTTCGCGCTCTCCCGGCGGTGGTGGGCCGGGCACCTGCTGGTCGCCCTGTGTTGTGGGCTGTTTCTCCGGCTGGGGCGCTGGCAGTGGGACCGGGCGGAGTCACCCACGGGTGGCTGGCAGAATCTCGGCTACGCGCTGCAATGGCCGTTATTCGCGGTCGTGCTGGTGGCAGCCTGGGTCCGGTTCCTGTGGCTGGAGCAGCATCGCGGCCCCGAGACGGACCTACCGGACCTGACCCCGCCGGTTACTCGACGCCCCGCGTCCACTCAACACCTTGGGCCCACTGGACACCTTGGGCGCCGACCGACTCCAAAGGACGATCCCGACGATGAGCTCGCCGCGTACAACGCCTACCTCGCCCGGCTCGCCCAAGAGGACAATCCGGCCCAGCAAGACAAGCGTACCTAACAAGCGGATCGCGACCTGGCTGGTCGGGTACCGGATCACCGCCTACGCCACCGGTGTGATGCTGCTGGTGCTCATGGTGTCCGTGGTGCTGCATTACGGCTTCGCCGACGAGCGCCTCGTCTGGGTCGGTCCGGTGCACGGATTTCTCTACCTCGGTTACGTCGTCTGCACGTTCTTCCTGGGTACCTCGCTGGGGTGGCGGCTGGGGCGGATGGCGCTGGTAGCAACGGCCGGCATGATCCCGCTGATGTCCTTCGTGGCCGAGCGCAGCGTCACCCGTGAGGTGCGGGCCGGCCTGGCCAACTCGACGCCGTCCCGGTGAGCCCTGACGGGCGCCCGGGGAGCCGCGACTAAGGTGCCTCGGGTGTCAATGGTGCTGAATCTGCATGCTTCCGGTCCGCGAGATGTTCCGCCGCTGCTGGCCCGGCTGGTCGACGACGCGGCGCTGTTCCCACCGTCGGCGACGAACCTGGTCGACGCCGTCCACGCGTACCTCGCGGCTCGCCACGAGCCGTACGCGGGGGTGATCGGTTTCCTGCTCTGCCCGATCTCTCGGCTCGGCGCGCTGGTAACTGCGCTGCGCAAGGCACCTCCGGCGCGACCGGTGGCCTTGTCGCTGGTGGCCAACACCGGGTTGGGGGGCCTGCCCAAAGCCATCTCCACCGCACTGGACAATGGAAAGCTCCTGGACCTGCGGATGATCGAGGTGCCGGCACCGTCGGATGTGGACGCCAATTGGCTGGTGCAGCTCACCGAGTTCGTGCCCGACGACGTGGTTCGGGTGGTCGAGCCACGCCGCGGCAGGCCAGACTGGTTGGACGGAGTGCGCCGAGTCGCCGAAGCTGGCTGCTGGCCGAAACTGCGCTGCGGCGGCAAGTCCGCGGAGTCCTTCCCCAGCATCCACGAGGTAGCTGATTTCCTGGCCATCGCCGCCAGCACCGGCCAGCCATTCAAGGCCACCGCTGGGCTGCGTCATGCCATCCGCCATCACGACGACCGCACCGGGCTGACCCACCACGGGCTGCTCAACATGCTCGTCGGCACCGCCCGCGCGGTATCCGGCGGCGGCGTACACGAGGCACTACGGTGCACCGACGCGACCGCGTTGGCAGCCGAGGCCGGCGCGCTATCCGAGGACTGCTCACGGGTCGTGCGCGACGTGTTCGCCTGCTACGGATCGGAGTCGCTGACCGCACCAGTGGCTGACCTGATCCGGCTGGGGCTGCTCCCGGGCCACCCGGCCCGGCAAGCTCGGAGCTAGTCCGGCGTGTCCCTTCTTGGCGCACGGTGTGTCCGCCTTCCGTGTACCTCGTAGGCTCACGCCATGGCCGTCACCTCTTACCTGGGACCCGAGGGCACGTTTGCTGAGCAGGCGGCGCACACGCTGACCCCCGGTGACGAGTTTCTTCCCGCGGTGTCGGTGCACGCGGCGATCGCCGCACTGCGGGCCGGCGAGGTGGACGCGGCGTGCGTGCCGGTGGAGAACTCGGTGGAGGGCTCCGTGCCGGCCACCCTCGATGCAATGGCCGAGGATCAGCCGGTGCTGGCGGTGGCCGAGGCCGTACTCCCGATCCGGTTCAGCGTGCTGGTGCGTCCGGGGACCGCCGCGGCGGACGTGCGCACCGTGGCCACCCACCCGCACGCCGCGGCTCAGGTCCGGGCTTGGATCGACACACACCTGCCCGAAGCGGCGACGGTGCTGACCCCCTCCACGTCGGCAGCTGCGGTCGCGGTGCTGGAAGGCCAGGCCGACGCCGCGGTGTGCGCCCCGGCCGCGATGCGCCACTACTCGCTGGCCGAGCTGGCCGGCGGGGTGCACGACCAGGACGATGCCCAGACCCGCTTTCTGCTGTTACGTCATCCGGGGGCGGTGCCGCCACCCACCGGCGTGGACCGCACCTCGCTGGTCGCAGTGGCCGTCGACCGGCCTGGGGCGTTGCTCGAGGTGCTCGCCGAGTTCGCCCTGCGGGGGATCAATCTCACCCGGATCGAGTCCCGGCCGATCAAGTGCAAGCTGGGGCAGTACCGGTTCTTCCTGGACTGTGAGGGCCACATAGCCGAGGACGCCGTCGGGGACGCACTGGCCGAGCTGCACCGCCGGTGCACCTGGGTGCGTTTTCTCGGCTCCTACCCTCGAACCGATGCGGCCCGTCCCGGTCCGGACCCGGCCGGGTTCACCGCCGCCCGGGAGTGGCTCACCGCCGTGCGCACCGGGCGCAGTGCGTGACCGCCGACGCACTTCCCTCCCGCGGAGGCGGCGTGATAACCGCGGAGGCGGCGTGAGCGCAGCGCCACTGCGGCTTGTACTGGCTCGGCACGGGCAGACCACGGCCAACGCCGAGGACATTCTGGACACCCGCCTGCCCGGGCACCCGCTGACCGAGGAGGGCCACCGGCAAGCCGCCGAACTGGCCGAGCAACTGGCTGGCGAGCCCGTGGTCGCGGTGTACGCCAGCCGCGCATTGCGCACCCAGCAGACCGCGCAGCCGACCGCGGCCCGGCACGGCCTGACCACGCAGGTCCTCGATGGGGTGCACGAGGTGTGCATCGGTGATCTCGAGGGCCGCCAGGCGCCGGACGCTCATCAGACCCTGCACGAGATGTATCGCGCCTGGCACTGCGGCGACCTCGAGACGGCGCGACCCGGTGGCGAGTCAGGTAAGCAGGTGCTCGACCGCTACCTCGCCGACGTCGCGGCGATTCGTTGCGCGCATCGAGACGGTACCGCCGTACTGGTCAGCCACGGCGCCGCGACCCGGCTGGCCATCGTCGCGCTAGCCGCCAACGTCGACGGCTCGTTCGTCGCGCCGCGCCTGCTGCCCAATGCCGCAACCGTACTACTGGAAGCCGACGGCGACGGCTGGCGTTGCCTGCGCTGGGACGACATCGAGCTCGACTAGCAGCGAATCGCGCCGATACTGTCATGAGGACGGCACGTACGATCCGCAACGACCTTGACGCCGCATCAGTGTCAACCCCAGCCGAGTTCGTGCAGCCTGTGCTCGGGGATCCCGAAGTGATGCGCCACCTCGTGCACCACGGTCACTGCGACCTCTTCTACCAGTTGTTGCTCGTCGTCGCAGACGTCGAGCAGGGCGTCGCGGTAGATGGTGATCCGGTCGGGCAGCACTCCACCGTAGTTCGAGTCCCGCCTGGTGAGCGCGACGCCCTCATACAGCCCGAGCAGGCCCGGATCGTCCGGGTTCCTGGACTCCACCAGCACCACCACGTTGTCCATCGCCTCGGCGAGCTTGGCCGGGATGAGATCCAGAGCCTCCGCCACCAGTTCGTCGAACCGGTCGGAGCTGCACCATGCCATCAGGACCATGCCATCAGAACCATGCGCCCATCAGAACCAGGTGCCCATCAGCGCGGTGGCGGGGCCGGAACGTCGACCTGGGTCACCGCAGGCGTCGTTGCGGGCGCCGGACCCAGGTTCCGCGGAGCCGCCGGGGCAGGTTGCTTGCCTACCTGCACTGGTCCCTTCACGCTGCCGGTGACCGGGGCGAAGCCGGAGCGGTCCGGGAGGAACGCGCCAAGCCGGCAGTCCACCCGGGTGGACCCGGCCTGCCAGCTCTCCGGTCGCAGCGTCTCCCAGAACAGCGTGAGCCCTTTGTTCGCGACCACCGCAGGGCCACCCGCGAAGTCCTTCGCCAGCCGGGTGCACTCCGTGTTCAGCACCCGGTCCTGCGCGGATTCGTCGGGAAAGCCCTTGGGGAAGGCGCCCTTGAGGTCGACGATTCCGATCAGCTCCACAGCATGGGAACCGGCGCAATTGACCGGGTCGCCCACGGCTTTGCCGTCGTTGCCCAGGCAGGTGCCGGGTGGGTGCACGTCCGACTGGTCCTGTTGCAGCACGCTACCGGTGGTGGCGAACAGCGTGCCGGTGCGGCCGGCGGACTGCACCCCGCAGCGCAGCGTCCGGTCCCCGCGTAACCAGCCGCCCTCGCTGGGTTTGATCGCTCCCATGGTGAACCGGCCGAACGGGTCGAAGTGGTCGGCCAACGCCTGAGTGGTGGGCTGGGTGCAGCGCTCGGTCACCAACTGCTGCCAGCGCGCCAGGTCGGGGAAAGCGGCCCGGTCGCCGAAGTCGACGAGATCCAGCGTCCCAGTGACCTCGAACAGGTGCGGTTGCGAGCAGCTCACCGCCCTGGCGTCGGCGGCGTCGGGCGTCTGCCAGGTCAAGCAAGCATGCGCGGGAGCACGGAGCGGCTGCGTATTGGTCGTGGCGGCCAGCCCTGGCCCGAGGGTGAGCAAGGCGCCTTTCCCCGGCAGCACTGCAACCGTCACCAGCGCGGCCAGCGCTCCCACCAGCGCTCCGACCGCGATCCGCCGGGCGCTGCGATTGGCGCGGTGGCCAGCCGCAGTCACCGTCGGATCGGAACCTGGCATCCGCGCCACCTTATCCGCGCTCTACGACGCTCGCCACCATGTCCGGGTCGCCAGCGGGATCGGCACCGGCGGTTCCTCAGACCAGCGGCCGTCTCGGTCATTCACTGGCCGGTGTCCGCGGTCCGCCGGCTCTGCCGGCGGGCCTTGACAGCCTCGATGACGATCGGGAGGACCGACAGCACGACGATGGCGATGAGGATCAGTTCCACATGATCCTTGACGAACGTGATCCGGCCCAGCCAGAAGCCGAGCAGGCTGACTCCGGTGGCCCAAGCGACGCCACCGATGATCGAGTAGGTGAAATACCTGCGGGGATCCATCCGGCCCACCCCGGCAATCGCCGTGATGAAGGTCCGCACGATAGGCACGAAGCGGCCCAGCACGATGGCCCGCGGCCCATACTTGTCGAAGAAGGCGTGCGCCTTGTCCACATGCTCGCATTTGAACAGCCGGGAGTCCGGCTTGTTGAACAGCGCCGGGCCGGCCTTGTAACCGATGAAATAGCCGACGACGTTGCCCACCACGGCGCACACCGTGAGCAGGAGGCAGACCAGCCAGATAGGAGTGTCGATGTAGTCGTTGGCGACGAACAGCCCCGCGGTGAACAGCAGCGAGTCGCCCGGCAGGAAGAATCCGATGAGCAGACCGCACTCGGCAAAGATGATCAAACACAGCCCCACCAGCACATAGGGACCCAGCATCTGCAGCAACTGGTCGGGGTTCAGCCAGGACGGGCCAAGGGCCAGCGGCGTGCCGGCGAGGGAGGGCGTCACGGTGTCGAGCGTCACGGAGTCACGGTACCTGGGAGCCCGAGACAAGGCCGGTGGTGCGCCCGCCGTCACCAGACGCTGATCACCCCGGCCAGCCCGCCTGCTATCGCTCCGAGCAGCACCGCCACGGCGAGCACCGCCCAGCCCGGTAGCCCACGCCAGGCTTGCGGCGATTCGTGACCGACCGGCATCTGGGGCGCCTGCCGGGCATGGGACGCAGATCCGCCCGGCAACCCGGTGCCCAATGACCCCGTGCCCAGCCCGGACGCCTGAGCCCGCAGCGCGGCAGACAGCCGCCGATCCACCTCGTCGGCGGTCACAATGCCGCCTCCGCGGGACCAAGTGCGTCGGCGGGTCACTGGTGCTCCAGGATTCGTTGCAGGGCGTCGAGGGCCCGGCTGGCGCTGGATTTTACGGTGCCACGGCTCACGCCGGTGGCCGTCGCGATCTCCGCCTCACTCATCCCCCCGTAATAGCGCAGCACCAGCACCTCGCGTTGCCGCGGCGGCAGCTGACCCAGCGCCACCACCACCGACTGGTGCTCGGTGGTGAGCATCGCCAGCGACTCCGCGGAGCGCGCGTTGGCCTGGTGCGGGGGGACATAGCCGCGAGCGGTCTTGCGACGGCGCAGCACCGAACGGGAGCCGTTGACCACCGCAGTGCGCAGATAACCCAGCGCGGCCGCCTCGTCGCGCAGTCCCGACCAGTGCCGGTGCAGCCCGGTGAAGGCCTCCTGCACGACGTCCTCGGCGGTGGCCGGTTCGTCCACCAGCAGGATCGCCATCCGCACCAGCCGCATCCGGTGCTGGCGGTACAAGTCCTCCAGGGTCAGCGGCGCGTCAGCGGCGGCATCTGGCTCGGTGTCCAGCACCCGCAGGTGGCCGAGGGTCATCTCGACCGAGTGCTGCACAGTCGCGCGGTCCAGCGGTTCGTCGGGAGCCACACCAGGAAACGTACTGCGAGCACGTCACGCAGACACCGCGCCCGTCCGATCGCCGCTCGCCGGACGGGTGAGCCATACTGCGGCACAACCGCATGAGCGAGTACCCGGAGGTCAGTCACCATGCCCATTGCGACGCCCGAGGTCTACAGCGAGATGCTGGACCGCGCGAAGGCCGACCAGTTCGCCTACCCGGCTATCAACGTCACCTCGTCGGAAACGCTGAACGCGGCCCTGCGCGGGTTGGCCGAGGCCGAGAGCGACGGAATCGTGCAGCTGTCCACGGGTGGATCGGAGTTCGCCTCGGGCAGCAAGGTCAAGGACATGGTCATCGGCTCGGTGGCGATGGCCGAGTTCGCGCACGTGGTGGCCGCAAGGTACCCGGTCAACATCGTGCTGCACACCGACCACTGCCCCGAGAACAAGCTCGACACCTTCGTCCGGCCGCTGATCGCGATCTCCCAGGAGCGGGTGGCCCGTGGCGAGAACCCGCTGTTCCAGTCCCACATGTGGGACGGTTCGGCCACCGAGTTGCACCGCAACCTGGCCATCGCCGCGGAGTTGCTCGAAGCTTGCGTCAAGGCAAAGATCATCTTGGAGGTGGAGATCGGCGTCGTGGGCGGCGAGGAGGACGGTGTCGCTCACGATATCAACGAGAAGCTCTACACCACGGCTGAGGACTTCGAGCACACCGTCGAGGCGCTCCGTGGTGGCGAGCGGGGCCGCTACTTGCTGGCCGCGACATTCGGCAATGTCCATGGCGTGTACAAGCCGGGCAACGTGAAGCTTCGCCCGGAGATTCTGCAAATGGGGCAGGAGGTCGCCGCCCGCAAGCTGGGTCTGCCCGCCGGCTCCAAGCCGCTGGACCTGGTGTTCCATGGTGGATCCGGCTCGCAACTGGCGGAGATTCACCAAGCGCTCTCCTACGGGGTGATCAAGATGAATATCGACACCGATACCCAGTACGCGTTCACCCGCCCGATCGCGGCCCACATGTTCACCCATTACGACGGGGTGCTCAAGGTCGACGGCGAGGTCGGCAACAAGAAGGTCTACGACCCGCGCTCTTACCTCAAGGTGGCCGAGCAGTCGATGGCCGCCCGGGTGGTGCGGGCCTGCGAGGACCTCCGCTCCACCGGGCGCCGGCTGGCCGGTTAGGGCTCTTCAAGAGCCACCAACCCCACGTCACCACTGCACTTAACGATTACCAACCCCGGCCGACGGGCGCGCGGACCCATCGGCAGGCGGCGTTTGCGGCACCACAGGAGGACGAAGCGATGAGCGTGCACGGCAACCTGCTGGGACCCAACCCGACGCTGCTACCCGAGCAGCCCGACGCTGAGGCGGCGCTGGCAACCGCGAATGACCCGTCGACGGTGGCCGCCGGTTATCCGGAGTTCTCCGCAGCCTGGGCGGCGCTGGCCGAACGGGCGCTCGACGAGGGGGATGCCGTCGCCGGCTACGCCTTCGCCCGCACCGGCTACCACCGTGGTCTGGACCAACTCCGTCGCGCCGGCTGGAATGGTCATGGGCCGGTGCCATGGTCGCACAACCCCAACCGAGGTTTCTTGCGAGCGGTGGCCGCGCTGGCCCGGGCAGCCGCCGGGATCGGCGAGGACGTCGAAGCTCGGCGGTGCCGGGACCTTCTCCACGAGTGCGATCCCGCTGCGGCCGACGCCCTCGGACTGGGCTGATTCAGGCCGGGGGTGGTGGACGGACCCCGCACGCCCCCGAAACTGCTCCCCGCGTCCCGCGCACATCGACGGCATCGCGGACGCGCTCGCCGGCGCCCGCCGCATGGAGTTCTACCGCGGGTGAGCCAAGCTGAGGCGGGTCCGGACCGGCACGGCGCGCACCGGAGATGGACACGCCCTCAAGGTCGGGCTAGTTGCCAGTCCTCGGTGTGCCGGTACCAGGTCCAGCGGTCGGTAATGCGGGTGGGGACGCCGTCGCGCCAGACGCCGGTCGGTGCGCAGCCCAGCTGCACGGCGCGGCCGGCGGCCTGGCGCACCGCGCGGTGCCCGAGAAATCCGCGTCGCACCACACGGACTACCACACCGTGCGCCCGGTCCGGCGTCACCTCCAGCCGGGAGGCCTGCCCGCGCAGCACCACCTCGTCGTCGCAGTAGGCCACCCCCTGCAGCGGTCGTACCACGCCAAGCCCCACGAGCACGCCACCCACGTCGTCACGTACCAGGGGCACCCGGTCCGGCTCGCCCCCCAGTGCGAGCGAGGCCGCCGCCGCGGGCTCCACCGGCAAGGCCCAGAGCCGGGCCACCGCCGAGGTCGCCGAAGACGGTACGTACCCCACCGGCACCGTCCCCACGACGTCGGTGCGCAGCAGCCGCAGCAGCACCGCAGCCAGGTCGGCGTCGGTGCCGCACACCACCAGGCGGCGACCGTCCAGCCCGGCGAGCAGCGAGCCGAGCTCCTCGCGCCCGGGGCGGGCCGGCACCGCCGTCACCACCCGAGGGCCCCCCGCACCAGGCCATCGGACGGACCCGCAGGTCAGCACCACAGCTTCGACCACTCCCACTCCCCTGGGTCTACGCTCAATCGGCGCACCCGGACTCCAGCCGCGGGGCGTACCCACCGTACTTGGAGTACCACATGCCGGCGATCGTGCTGATCGGCGCCCAGTGGGGCGACGAGGGCAAGGGCAAGGCCACCGACCTGCTCGGCGAGCGGGTCCAGTGGGTGGTGCGCTACCAAGGCGGCAACAACGCGGGCCACACCGTGGTTCTGCCCGACGGGCAGGACTTCGCGCTGCACCTCATCCCGTCGGGCATCCTCACTCCGGGCGTGACCAACGTCATCGGCAACGGCGTCGTGGTGGATCCTGGCGTGCTACTCAAGGAGCTGGCCAGCCTTGAGGCCAGGAATGTGAACACCGAGCGGCTGCTGATCTCCGCCGACGCACACTTGATCATGCCGTACCACGTCGCGATGGACCGGGTCACCGAGCGTTACCTAGGCAAGGCCAAGATCGGCACCACCGGGCGCGGCATCGGACCCGCCTACCAGGACAAGGTGGCCCGGGTCGGGGTACGGATCCAGGACCTGCTCGACGAGAAGATCCTGCGGCAAAAGGTCGAATCCGCCCTGGACTTCAAGAACCAGGTCCTGGCCAAGGTCTACAACCGGCGCGCGCTGGACCCCGAGCAGGTGGTGGACACCGTCCTGGACCAGGGCGCGCACTTCGCGCACCGGATCGCCGACACCCGGCTGCTGCTCGACCAGGCGCTGCGGCGCGGCGAGACGGTGCTGCTGGAGGGCAGCCAGGGCACCCTGCTCGACGTCGACCACGGCACCTACCCGTTCGTGACTTCCTCCAATCCGACCGCGGGCGGGGCCTGCGCCGGGTCGGGCATCGGCCCCACGAAGATCACCGCCGTGGTGGGGATCCTCAAGGCTTACACCACCCGGGTCGGCTCGGGCCCGTTCCCCACCGAGCTGCACGACGCCATGGGCGAGCGGCTGCGCAAGACCGGCGGGGAGATCGGAGTCACCACAGGGCGAGCCCGGCGGGTCGGCTGGTTCGACGCGGTGATCGGGCGCTATGCCGCCCGGGTGAACGGGATCACCGACTTCTTCTTGACCAAGCTCGATGTCCTGTCCGGTCTGGACACCGTGCCGGTCTGCGTGGCCTACGACGTCGGCGGCAGGCGCACCGACGAGATGCCTATGACCCAGACCGACGTGCATCACGCCGTGCCGGTGTACGAGGAGTTGCCCGGCTGGTGGGAGGACCTGTCCCAGTGCCGCAGCCTCGACCAGCTGCCGGCCAACGCCCGCGCCTACGTCACACGCCTAGAGCAACTCTGCGGAGCCCGAATCTCAGCGATCGGCGTCGGCCCCGGCCGAGACCAAACGGTCGCGATCCGCTCGCCGTGACAAGGGACAGCCGCCACGCCGCCACCCCACGCGAGTCACGTTCATCGGTTCCACTCCGGGTCCCGGCGTCCCAGAGCATCAACGAGTTGGCTGCCTAGCTGCTGCTTATCTGGCACGTCAGCAGCCCTGCCGTCATCGACTCAGCATGGCCTCCTCCAAGTCTAGTTCGTGGAGGGTGCGGGACAGGACTTCGTCATTGATGCGGCCGGCATCGCGTAACTCCACCAGCGTCTCGCGTTCGGCCGCGAGCATCTCCAGCCGCAACCGGCGGTAGATGACGCTGGGGGCCTCGCCAAGCTCGGTTTCCGGACGCCCCAGCCGCTCCCAGACGCTGTGGCTACGGTGCTCGGCAGCCTTGCGCAACCGGGTGATCACCGACTGCGGGGCCCCGTCCGAGGCGCTCTCCAACCGGGCCAGCGCGGCCTGCGTTGCGGCGTGGATCGCGTCCGCCTCGGCCAGCGCGTCGTCGTAGGACTCGCGGCCCTCGACACCGAGGCGGCGGATCACCCAGGGCAGCGTGAGGCCGTGCAGCAGCAAAGTTCCGACGGTGACGCAGAACGCCAGGAAGATAATCTCGGACCGGCCTGGGAATGGGGCGCCGGAGTTGGTGACCAGGGGGATCGAGAACGCCGCGGTCAGGGTGACCACCCCGCGCATCCCGGCCCAGGAGATCACCGCCGGAACCTGCCACGGCGGCGCCGGGTCCCGGGCACTCACCCGGCTGAACAGCACCCTGGGCAAGTAGATCACCGGGAACACCCAGGCCGCCCTGGCCAGCACCGCCGTCGCGAGCACCGCAGCCGCGGTGATCAGCAGCGGGCCGAGGTCACCCACTCCGCGTATCACCGCCGGCAGCTGCAACCCGATCAGCGCGAAGACGAACGCCTCGAGCACCGTGTCCGCGGCCTGCCACACCGCCTGATCCTGCAGCCGGGTGGCGTAACCGGCCTGCGGGGCGTGATGGCCCAGGTACAACCCAGTCACCACCACCGCGAGCACCCCGGAAAAATGCACCTGTTCCGCCAAGGCGTACGCCGCGAACGGCACCACCAGGCCCAGCGCGCTCTCCAGCCTGGGGTCGCGCAGCCGCAGCCGCACCTGGTGCACCGCCCGGCCAAGCACCGCACCCAGCGCCACGCCACCCACCCCGACGAGCAGGAACTCGCCCAACCCGGACCAGAGCGAGAAGCCAGCTCCGGCGGTGGCCGCCACCGCAACCCGCAACACGGTGAGCGCGGTGGCGTCGTTGAACAGGCTCTCCCCGGTCAGCACCGTCATCATCCGCCGGGGTAGCCCCAGGCGCCGCCCGACGGCCACGGCGGCCACCGCATCCGGCGGGGCGACCACGGCTGCGAGTGCCAGCGCGGCGGGCAGCGGCAGGCCGGGCACCAGCCACCAGGCGACCAGCCCGACGCACGCGGTGGTGAACAGCACCAGCCCGACGGCCAGCAGCGCGATCGACCGGATGTTCGCCCTGATCTGGATGGTCGAGCTGTCCAGCGCGGCAGAGTACAGCAGCGGTGGCAGGATCCCGTAGAGCACCAGGGTCGGGTCGAGCTGGTAGTCCGGGACGCCGGGGATCGCGGAAATGGCCAATCCGGCGACGACCAGCGCCAGCGGTGCGGGCAGACGCAACCGGGAGCTCACCGCGGTCACCGCGAGCGCACTGAGCATGAGCAGGATCAGCGGTAGACCGTCCATGAGGACAGGATGCACTGTGAAATATCAGTGCTGGGAGGTATCAGAATGACCTGTGAACACGTGCAGCAGCTACCCAGCCCGGCGCCGACGCCGCCGGAGCCGGCGAGCTGCAGCGACTGCGCCGCGCTGGGCGAGTCGGTGTGGGCACATCTGCGGATGTGCCTGAGCTGCGGGCACGTGGCCTGCTGCGATTCCAGCCCACACCGGCACGCCACCGTGCACTACTACCGCAGCGACCACCCGGTGATGCGCTCCGCCGAACCGGGCGAGACCTGGCGCTGGTGCTACCTGGACCGCCGCCTGGTGTGACCGGTCCACTGCACTACACGTCCCGAACTCGACAGGAGAGCTGTTTCCGGGCAGGGGGAGAACTCTGCTGTCGAGTTCGGGAACGTCGCCGGTGGTGCGGATCAGATGACAGTGTCCAGCGCTCCCCTCTTGGCTTGGGTGACCAGATCGCCGAACTGCTCGGCGCTCATCCGGACCCGGGAGCCGAAGTCGTCGGTGAGTACGACACGCTGCTCGGGCGGCGCGGATTCGTCGATGAACAGCTGCGGGCACCCACAGCCGCACTCACCGCAGAAGGTGGCGAGCGGCTGGGCCGTAGTGATATCGAACATGGTGAACCTCCGTTGTCTGCCTGGCCTACCCGAACGTACTTGCCTAGCTACGCTTTGCGAGACCCCTCATCGGGTGGCAACCGCAAAGGTAGGCGCTTGACACGGACTGGGAGGACGCGATGGCTGAGTTGGCCGACCTGCTGACCGACCCGACCGCAAGACACGCGCTCGCGGTCCGCGACATCACGGTGGTGTTTCGCATCCTGCGTGACGCCGGCGTGAACCAGACCGACATCGCCCGCGCCACCGGGCAGCGACCGTCGGATGTCTGGGAGATCATCTCCGGCCGGCGTCAGGTGCAGTCCATCGCACTGCTCAGGGAGATCGCGGACGGGCTGGGGGTACCGCGAGGTTGGATGGGTCTGGCGTACGACCCCGCCCTTGGACCAGCGGCGGCGGTGCCCGACGAGGCGACGACCGAGGCCGAGCGCAGGAGCAACCTGCTGCTTCGAGCTGGGACCCTGCTGTGCGGCGAGCCCGTATTCGATGCCGTGAACTCGATCCGCGTCGAGCACGCCCTGACCCCGGTACCACGCCGGATCGGACCGGTTGACGTCGAGCAGGTGACGATCACCACGGCGCGGCTTGATCAGCTCACCGGTGATCTCGGCGGCATGCCGATGGCCGACACACTGACCGCGCATGCCCGCGCCAGCGAGGCACTGCTCGGCGCGGCCATGCGTGAGCCGGTCCGGCAACGGCTACTGGTCGCGCTAGCCGACACGCACCGCGCCGCTGGGGGCGCGGCTGCGGATGCCGGGTTGCGAGACCTCGCCAGCCAGCATTACACGCGGAGCATGGACTGTGCCGGGGCTGCGGGTGACCAGCTGAGGGCCGTGGTGGGCCTGGACAGTCTGGGGTGGATGGAGTTGGATGCCGAACAACCGAACGAGGCCCTGAAGCTCTTCCAGCTCTGCGCGGCAGCCGCCCCGAGCCCGCTGCCTCGCGCGCTGGTCGAGTACCACTGCGCCCTAGCGCTCGGACTACTCGGCCTGGCGGGCGAGGCATTGGCTGCACTGCGCCGGGCCCACGACACCTACCAGGTGGCGCACGATGAACCTCGGCCGTGGAAATATTTCGCGACCGCGCTGCCGCACGTCGAGGGCCGCACATACCTTGCCCTCGGCCGCTTCGACAGCGCCGCGGCTACCATGGCCGCCGCCGGGGAAGGGGCGAGTCACATGGTGACATGCAAGATGCACCATTTCGGTTATCTCGCGACCGCGCAGCTCCGCAGCGGTGAGCTGCGATCCGGTCTGGGAACCGCCGCGCGCGTAGTCGGCTTGGCGAGGGGTCTTCGCTCGGTGTCGGTGCGGGATGGGCTTGCTCCGCTGCACGACGCCGCCGCGGCGCGGCGCGATTCGGCCTGCCGGGACTTGGCCTGGGAGCTGGCGACGCTAGGCAGCGCAGCGTGACTCAGGATGACAGGCGGGCCGCCACGGCCGCGCGGTGGGGGTTGGCCGACTACTCCGGTCTCGCTCGGCTGCTCGATCCGGCGGCGGCCGTGCTGGTCGACGCGGCCGCACCGGGCCCGGGTGATCGCGTCCTCGACGTCGCAGCCGGTACCGGCAACGTCGCGGTGCGAGCTGCCGCTCGCGGTGCGCAGGTCACCGCCTGTGACATCGCGCCACGGATGGTGCAGCTGGGTCGGGAGCGCACCGGGCCCGGGGTGACGTGGATCGAGGCCGACGTCGAGGACCTGCCGCTGCCCGACGCCATCGTGGACGTCGCGCTTTCTGCCTTCGGTGTGGTCTTCGCGCCCCGGCCCGAGGTGGCGCTGGCACAGCTGCGCCGGGTGCTGGTGCCCGATGGGCAGCTCGGCCTCACGGCGTGGACCGTCGACGGCTGGATAGCTGAGCGGGCCCGCATCGTCAGGGACTTCGTGCCACCCGACCCGGCCGCTCCCGACGCACTGAGCTGGGGCGATCCCGACATGTTGGAACGCAGGCTGGCCACCGGGTTCGCCGACGTGCGGATCGAGCGCCGGTCGCTGCCCTGGCATTTCGACTCGGCCCAGGCGCTGACCGCGTTCCTCACCGCGCACTCGGCGGCGCACATCGCCGCTATGCGGGCGGCCGGGAATCGGGCCGATGCGATGGTCGCCGCGATCGAGCGGCATGCGTCACCCGACGGCGGCCCGGTGCGGATCGAGGCCGAATACCTCGTGGCGCTGGCTCGCTCGTGAGTGGCGTTCGGTGCTATAACACCGTTACGCACTCACGAGCAGTGTCGGCACAGCAGCGCCGGGACCGCCTCTGGCGCCATCGGCGGGGCAAACGCGATGCCGCGTGCGGAGTCCGCTCCGGTGTGCCGCCACCAGTCCGTCTGCTTGGCGTTGTCGATACCCACCACGACAACGGCGGTGCCGGTACGGCGGATCAATGGCACCAGACTGGCCAACGCGGAGCGCAACACCGAGTCGGGCTGCTCCGCGGCGACGTGCACCAACGGGCCAGCCAGCTCCACCCCGTACACCGGCAGGGATTCCACCAGGACCAGGTTCCCGACCCCCTGGCCGTACCTGGTGAGTACGGTGCACACCCCGATGTCCGCCAGCACGCCCACGTTGTCCACCGCGTCGCCGTGCCCCGCGACGATTACCTCCACCGGCATCCCGAGCTGCACGTCCTGCGGTCGGAGCCAGGCCGCGTCCAGAGCACCGCGCACCACGGCCACCAGGTCTGGATCCTGCGTCAGGTAGGTGGTCAGGTCAACGCGGACTGGCGGCACTGCGAAACCGAGTTGGTCACGCCAGCTGCGGAGCTGCTCGCAGGCTTGCCGCAGCATCCAACGCCCGATCGACAAGACCAAGCCGGTCTGTTCAGCCAGCGCAATGCAATCCTCGTGCGCCACGACACCGCACTCCGGATGGTCCCAGCGCAGCAACGCCGCGAGCGCCACTATCCGGCCGGCGTCGGCAGCGGCGGAATCGAGCCTGACCAACGGCTGGTAGTGCAGGGTGACCTGGCCGCTCTCCCAGGCCGCGGGCATGTCGGTGGCCAACGCGTACCAGGCCCGCTGGTCGGCGTCCGCGGGTGGGTCGTGAAGCCCCCACTGCCCGCGTCCGGTTCGTTTGGCCCGGTGCAGCGTTGACGCTGTGGTACGGATCAGCTCTATTGCAGCAGTCTCCCCGGCTGTCCGTCGCACGATGCCGACACAAGCGGAGACGGCCAACCCGCGGCCGGCGAGGTAGACCGGTTCGGACAGCTCCGCGTTGATGCGCGTGGCAAGGGCGGCGGCGTTGGGGGTAGTCGGCGATTCCTCGATGACGATCGCGAACTCGTCGGCACCGAACCGGGCCAGCATGGCGCGTTCGCCGGCGACCAGCGCCTGCAGCCGCCCCGCGACAGATCTCAGCAGTAGGTCACCGATGCCCTGACCGAGGCCGTCATTGACGACCGCGAAGCCATCCAAGTCGATCATGCACAGCATGACGGCTGCGCTGCGCTTACGCTCGAGCAGCGCTTCGAGGTAGATCGCGAAGTGCAGCCGGTTGGGCAGCCCGGTCAGCAGGTCATGCAGCGACTGGTGGCGCACCCGCTCCTCGAGCAGCTGCCGATCGGTGAAGTCCTCGACCATCGTGATGTGGTGGGTTGGGCTGCCCGCCGCGTCGCGCAGCACTGACACGGTCAGCGCGACCCAGATGGAGTCCCCGTTCGCGGCAAGCAGCTTGACCCGGCTCTGGAAACGTTCTCGCTTGCCGTCGATGAGCGCCTGGTAAGCGGCGATCAGCCGCGCCGCATCGTCGGGATGGAAGAGGTCGCTGACCTCGCGAACTGCGAGCTCGGCAGGCGAGTAGTGCAGGATCTCGGTCAGCGCACCGTTGGTCTGGGCGACGGTGCCGTCCAGCCAGCTGATCACCATGCCCACCGGTGCGGAGTCAAACACCTCCCGGAACCGGGTCTCGCTCTGCTCGAGGACGCGACGGCGCAGCGCCGTGGTGTATCCGGAGACCAGCACGCCGAGCAGGGACGCGACCTTGCCGGCCAGCCCCTCGACGGTGCGCAGCTCATGCTGCTCGGGCAGGGCCTGCCCGAGGATTTCCACGGTGCAACCCAGGCTGTGCTCGCCGGTGAAGCCCCACGCCAGGAGCCGGCTACCGACGTCCTCCGCGGTCTTCGGACTGAACTCCGCGTGCCCGAGCGCCTCGATCATCTCGCCAAGCAGCTCGCCGAGGAACTCATCGACCTGCTCGCCCGGCATCGGCACCTCGGCGGCCACGCTCACACCGTCGGACCAGGCACGGATCAACGCCGCGCGAGAGAAAGGCTGGGCCGGACTGTTCATCCCGCTTCGCCCACCTCACCCAGCGTCCTCAACAGCACCTATCACGCAACGGCTGGCTAGTGTACCGACTGTCACCGTGCTGGCCCTGGTTGTTTCCCTGGACTGGGAGGTTTCGGGCATAGCGGCGCTGCGTACCCTGCTCAGGTGCGAGTCCTCGTGATCGGTGCCGGTGCTCGCGAGCACGCGCTGGTGCTGGCCCTGTCCAGCGACCCGGCGGTCACCGCCTTGGCCTGCGCACCGGGAAATGCCGGTACCGCGACACTCGCCGAGCAGTACGATGTCGACGTCACGGATCCGGCGGCAGTCGCGCAACTGGCGACGTCCTGGTCGGCTGACCTGGTAGTGATAGGCCCCGAAGTGCCACTGGTGGCCGGCGCCGCCGACACAGTGCGCACAGCCGGCATCGCGTGCTTCGGCCCGTCCGCCGGCGCGGCCCGGATCGAGGGGTCCAAGGCGTTCGCGAAGGACGTGATGGCGGCCGCGGGGGTGCCTACCGCGCGCAGCGAGCTGGTGGACAACCCGGCCCGGCTGGACGCGGCGCTGCGCCACTTCGGATCGCCCTGGGTGGTCAAGGATGACCGGCTGGCCGCCGGCAAGGGGGTCGTGGTCACCGAGGATCTGGAGGTGGCCAGGGCGCACGCGCTGACCCTGCTCGACGGCGGTCACCCGGTGCTGCTGGAGTCCTACTTGGATGGTCCAGAAATCTCACTGTTCTGCCTGGTCGACAGCGGCCGCACGGTGGTGCCGCTACTGCCCGCCCAGGATTTCAAGCGGGTCGGCGACGGGGACGTCGGCCCGAACACCGGCGGGATGGGCGCCTATGCCCCGTTGCCCTGGGCTCCGGAGTCGCTCGCTGCCGATGTCGTGCAACAGATCGTGCAGCCAGTGGTCGACGAGCTGGTCCGGCGCGGCGTCCCGTTCTGCGGGCTGCTCTATGCCGGCCTGGCACTCACCGCCGAGGGCCCGCAGGTGATCGAGTTCAACTGCCGGTTCGGCGACCCGGAAGCCCAGGCGGTGCTGCCGCTGCTGCGCACGCCGCTGGCCGGGCTACTCCATGCCACTGCCACCGGCGTGCTGGCCCAGCAGCCACCGCTGCTCTGGGATCCGGGGGCAGCGGTGGTCGTCGTCGTGGCCGCCGAGGGATATCCCGGCCTCCCGCGAACCGGAGATGAGATCACCGGGGCGGCTGGCGACGGGGTGCTGCACGCGGGCACTCGCCGCCGGGAGGACGGGGCTGTCGTATCGACCGGTGGGCGGGTGCTCTCAGTGGTGGGGACCGGCGTCGATCTCGCTGCTGCGCGAAACCAGGCTTACCAGCTCGTCGAACGGGTGCACCTGGTGGGGGGGCACTACCGCAGCGATATCGGTTTGCGGGCGACGCGCCGAGAGATTGGCCTGTCCGCGCGGGGTTGACGCGATAGCCTCCCCGACGATCAATGCGGGTGAAAGTGGGGCTGAGCAACACGATGGTCATATGCGACCGCCACGGCGACGAACTGCTGCTGTCGCTGTCGCCGGAGGGCGTCCGCTTTCTGCGCGAGCAGTGGTCTTGGCTGCGCGAACTGGTGCGCTGGCAGCTCGGCGGTTGCACCGAGGATCCGCTGTCCGAGCTCACCGGACTGCCGGTGCCCACCGGCACGATCGACGGTCGACTGGCCTACGTCGTGGACTACTGGTGTGGCACGGAGGAGAGCGGTCCGGTCCGCAAGCTCTGGGAAGGCTGGGTCCTGCATGACTTGGAGCACAGCTTGAGCCGGGTGCTCGGTACCCTCCCCCGGCGCGGCGGTGTGGTCCAGCTACCCGGCCAAGGGTATCCGGCCATCGCCGAGTGGCGCTGGATGCTGCAGACACTGCACGTCGTGCTCGACGTCTCCGGTCGGGTGAGTATCCAGGGTGCGCCGGAGCGGATGCTGCCCCCGCCACCGTCCGCCCAGGACACCGACAGCTACCGCCGCAGCCTTCGCTGGCTGGAGATGGTGCTCGACGCGCTGACAGAAGGCGAGCGGGCCACCCCGGCCAGCGCCACCGACTGACCTCCGTCCACCACTTCATTGCCGAGCTTGCGCAGTTGGCGATGAAGGTGCGGCGATAGGCTGCACGCATGGTGCTGGCGCAGCGCTATGCCTCCGGCGAGCTGGTCCGGCTGTGGTCCCCGGAGCACAAGGTCGTACTCGAGCGGCAGCTGTGGCTGGCGGTGTTGCGCGCCGAGGCCGACCTCGGCGTACCGGTCAAGCAGCAGGTGCTCGACGACTACCAGCGGGCGGTACCGATCGTGGATCTTGAGTCGATCGCGGCCCGGGAGCGGGTGAGCCGGCACGACGTCAAGGCGCGCATCGAGGAGTTCAATGCGCTGGCCGGTCACCAGGAGATCCACCAGGGCCTGACGTCGCGAGACCTCACGGAGAACGTCGAGCAGCTGCAGGTGCGCCGTTCGCTGGAGCACGTGCGGGACCGGTGCGTTGCGCTGCTCGCCCGCCTCGCGGGACGTGCCACCGAGTACGCCGAGCTGGTGATCGCCGGGCGCAGCCACAACGTCGCGGCCCAGGCCACCACGCTGGGCAAGCGGTTCGCCAACGCAGCTGACGAGCTGCTGGTGGCCTTCGCCCGGCTTGAGGAGCTGCTGGGCCGCTACCCGCTACGCGGGATCAAGGGCCCGATGGGTACCGCCCAGGACACGCTGGATCTGCTCGGCGGCGACGCCTCCGCGCTGGCGCAGTTGGAACGGCGGGTGGCCGCGCACCTGGGGTTCGGTCGGGTGCTGACCAGCGTCGGGCAGGTCTATCCCCGGTCGCTGGACCACGAGGTGGTCGGCGCTCTGGTGCAGTTGGCCGCCGCGCCGTCGTCGCTGGCGCTCACGATCCGGCTGATGGCCGGCCACGAGCTGGTGACCGAGGGATTCCAACCCGGCCAGGTCGGGTCCAGCGCCATGCCGCACAAGATGAACACCCGCTCCTGCGAGCGGGTAAACGGCCTGGCCGTGGTGCTGCGCGGCTACGCCTCGATGGTGGCCGAGCTGTCCGGTGCACAGTGGAACGAGGGCGACGTGTCGGACTCGGTGGTACGTCGGGTTGCATTACCAGACGCGTTCTTCGCCTTCGACGGCCTGGCCGAGACCTTCCTCACGGTGCTCGACGAGTTCAGCGCCTACCCGGCAGTGATCGAGCGGGAGCTGGAACGCTATTTACCGTTCCTCGCCACCACGAAAGTGCTGGTCGCTGCGGTCCGCGCCGGAGTCGGCCGGGAGACCGCGCACGCGGTGATAAGGGAGCACGCGGTCGCGGCCGCGGTGGCGATGCGGACCAACGGCGCTGGCAACGATCTGCTCGACCGGCTGGCCGGCGACGGCAGGCTGCCGCTGGACCGAGCCGATCTGGACGCGCTGCTCACCGACCGGATGCCCTTCACCGGGGCTGCGGCCGGGCAGATCGCCGCGGTCGTCGCCGAGGTGGAGAGCGTCGTCGCCCGCCACCCCGAAGCGGCCACCTACCACCCCGCCCCGATCCTGTGAGCCGGCCGGACCTCTAGCTAGGTGCAGATGCCCGGCAGGGAACCGGCCATCTTCGGTCCCGAGACCAGCGCCCCGGTGCGGGTCTCGGGACCGGCGCAGGAGCTGGCCGGCTGGCTTACCGGCCGCTCCCACGGGGACCGCATTATCGCGTCCGAAGGGCTGCCGAACTCCCCGGCTGGCTGTAGATCGAAATGGGCCGCGAACTCACTTCTTCAGAGCGTGGAACGTGGCTGTGATCTTGTCAAAGGTCTGAGCGGAAGTGGTGAAACGATCCTTAGGTATCGCCTGGAAGACGAGACTGATCATTGTCTTGCCATTGAACAGGAAGTAGTGCGAATGCACACCCTCCTGCCCACTGGTGGGATCCTTGAAGGAGTAGAAGTAGAAGAAGCCAGGCAACCCGCCCAGCTCGATCTGCTTCGGTTCGGCAATCATCTGCACCGTTTTGTTGGCGTTCACGATTTTGTCCGTCACCTGCTTCGCAGCGGGAAGCTGCTCCCGCCCTACCGGTGCCTGGAGCTCAGAGGAGCGCACCAGGAACGAGTCCTGCGTGCCCTGCGCCAGCAGCAGCAGGACCTGGGGATCCTTGGAGGTCAGCTTGGACCAGGACGTCGGATAGGCAAGCTCAAAACCGGCCGGATCGTTGCGGAACTGGCTGAAGTCGCCCGGCGTGGAACTCGCCGAGGAATTCGTCGCATTTACCGCTTTCGCAGGATCCCCGTAGGCGAAACCGAATAACACCGCGGATGTTGTGACCCCAGCCACCAGCAGCACCCCGATAGCGATGGTCAACACCCGTCTCGTGCGTATGGCAGTCCACAGATTTGTCATGGCGCCCACCTCCATCAGATCGTCAGCTTGATGTTCACGGTGTGTGAACAACTCCGCTTGCCTCGCTACTTTTCGTAGTCTCCGATCACGGAGAGCAGCATGTTACTGGCGACCTGTGACTGCCGTGCACGCACCCCGACACTGGCGGGGCGCTGGTTCAACTTCGACCACCGACTGGGCCGCGGTCACCATGGGAGCTATCGGCGCGCTCGCCGCTCCCGGTTGTCGCGCGAAGCCGACGGAGACGACCACTGCCCGCCAGCCCGCCATGCGGAGGGGATCGATGATGAGAGTTCGGCAGCGATGGCGTCAGGGCACACCCACCGCGAGACAGGTACACCCGCCGTCGGAGCGGCTTCAAGCGCGCTTCGGCTCGCGATTGCAGACCCAATCAAACCGAACCCCACCTCTAAGGTTACGGCCGCCGACGTCCGATAGAGTGATCACGCGGCCAGCGAGCGAACCGCGGACCGCTGCAGGACGAAGCTATCGCCAGAAGATGTTAGGTGGGTGGCGCCACGGGAGGTCTGTGCACCTCATCGGCGAGTCGTCAGTGTCGAGGGAAAGGGACGGGACATGACGGTTGATCCAGAAGCCAAGTTTGGGATCAAGATCCAGAGCAGGGGGGCGGGCAAGACGATCGAGCAGAAGTACGCGATCCTGGCCGGCGCCGTCTACGTCGCGATCGGGGTGATCGGGTTCTTCTACACGGGCTTCAGCAACTTCACTGAGGCGACGAACGAAGCGCTGTTCGGGCTCTTCCTGATAAACCCGTTCCATAACCTCGTGCACGTCGCCCTCGGCGCTATCTGGCTCCTCGCGGGACTCGCGCTGACCCCGGTCGGCACGGAAGGCGTCAACATCGCCATCGCAGGTTTCTACGTGCTGGCCGCGGTGCTGGGCTTCCTGGGTTACCTCAGCCTGGTGTCCGTGCCGGCCGGTTTTGACATGGACTTCTGGCTGCACCTCCTCTCCGGTGTGATTACGCTGGTGGTCGGTGGCGGCCTGCTGAGCACCATGAGCTCGGGCAATCGAACCACCGCTAACGTGTAGGCGCAGCTCTTCAAGGCCGCGTCCCCTGCACGGCAGGGGACGCGGCCTTGTTCGTGCCCGTGTCACGGCTGTCCGCCAGTGGCCACTGACGGGGGCCGGTCCCCGGTAGGGTGCGGGTAAACGAGGGGTGACGACCCGCGCTGCGATCGCCCCGCCACACACCCCGACACCGGAGGCCGGCGTGGCGCTCGTCGTCCAGAAGTACGGCGGATCGTCGGTGGACAGCCCCGAACGGATTAAGAAGGTCGCCGAGAGAATCGTCGAGACGCGCAACGCCGGCAACGAGGTCGTGGTGGTGGTGTCGGCCATGGGTGACACCTCCGACGAGTTGCTCGACCTCGCCAGTCAGATCTCGCAGGAACCACATCAGCGTGAGCTGGACATGCTGCTCACCGCGGGCGAGCGGATCTCCAATGCGCTGGTCGCGATGGCGGTGCACGCCCTGGGCGTGGACGCGCGCTCATTCACCGGCTCGCAGGCCGGAGTGATCACCACCGGCGCACACGGCAGGGCCCGCATCATCGACGTGACGCCGAGCAGGGTCCGCGATGCCCTGGACCAGGGCGCGGTGGCGCTGGTCGCCGGGTTCCAGGGGGTGGCGCAGGACACCAAGGACGTCACCACATTGGGCCGGGGCGGCTCCGACATCACCGCGGTCGCGCTGGCCACGGCGCTCGACGCGGATGTGTGCGACATCTACACCGACGTTGACGGCGTGTATTCCGCCGACCCGCGGATCGTGCCTAATGCCAGCAAGCTCGACACCATCACCTACGAGGAAATGCTGGAGATGGCCGCGTGCGGGGCAAGAGTGCTCATGCCGCGTTGCGTCGAGTACGCCCGGCGCAACCACGTTGCAGTACACGTCCGCTCGTCGTACAGCCGAAACTGCGGCACGATGGTGTCCGGATCAGTGGAGGATCGCACCGTGGAACAGGTCATGCTCACCGGCGTCGCACACGACCGGTCCGAGTCGAAGATCACCGTCACCGGAGTGCCCGACGAGCTCGGCAAGGCCGCCCACATCTTCCGCGTCATCGCCGACGCCGAGCTCAACATCGACATGGTACTGCAGAACATCTCGCACAGTGACACCGGCCGCACCGACATCACCTTCACCATGCCCAAGCCCGACGGACCAATCGCGGTCAAGGCGCTACGCGCAGTGCAACCGCACATCGGTTTCGACGACATACTGTGCGACAACCAGGTCGGCAAGGTGTCGCTGATCGGCGCGGGCATGCGCTCGCACCCAGGGGTCACCGCGCGATTCTGCGAGGCGCTGGCCCAGGCCGGGGTGAACATCGAGACCATCAACACCTCGGAGATCCGGATCTCGGTGCTGGTCCGCGCCGAGGACCTGGACAACGCCGTGCGCGCGATCCATCAAGCGTTCAACCTGGGCGGCGACGAGCCGGCCGTCGTCTACGCCGGAACCGGCCGGTGAGCCCGGATGCGGGTGTCCCGCAAGACACCCCGGGTGCGGGTGTCCCGCAAGACACGAGTCCCACCCTTGCCGTTGTCGGCGCCACCGGTGCCGTCGGCACCGTCATGATTGACATCATCAACTCACAGCCGTCGGTGCCCTGGGGCGAGATCAGGCTGATCGCGTCGGCTCGCTCGGCCGGCAAGAAGATCACTGTGCGAGGCGAGCAGCGGGTCGTCGTCGAACTCACCCCGGACGCCTTCGATGGTGTGGACATCGCGATGTTCGACGTCCCGGACGAGATCTCGAAGCAGTGGGCCCCGGTCGCCGCGGCGCGGGGCGCGGTGGCGGTGGACAATTCTGGTGCGTTCCGGATGGACCCCGACGTGCCGCTGGTCGTCCCGGAGGTGAACGCTGCGGATGCTACGCGCCGGCCGAAGGGGATCATCGCCAACCCCAACTGCACGACCTTGTCGATGATGACCGCGCTGGGTGCGCTGCACCGCGAGTTCGGGCTCACCGAACTGGTGGTGGCTAGCTACCAGGCCGCCTCTGGCGCTGGTCAGCAAGGTGTGGATCGGCTGCACGCCGAGCTCGCCGCGGTGGCCGGCAAGGGCGTCGGAGTGCGCGGTGGGGACGTAGCCGAGGCGCTGGCCGCGGCGGGGCTGCCCGTCCAGTCCCCGTTTCCGGCACCGCTGGCGATGAACGTGGTGCCCTGGGCCGGGTCACTCAAGCAAGACGGCTGGACCTCCGAGGAGCTCAAGGTCCGCAACGAGTCCCGCAAGATCCTCGGCATCCCCGATCTCAAGGTGTCCGCCACCTGCGTGCGGGTCCCGGTGGTCACCACCCACGCGCTCGCGGTGCACGCGGTGTTCGCTCAGCCGGTCACCGTCGAGCAGGCCCGCGAGGTGTTCACGGCGCAGCCGACTATCGTGCTGGCCGACGATCCGGCGGCCGGGGTGTGGCCAACCCCGGCCGCGGTGGTCGGCGCGGACCCGACTTACGTCGGCCGGGTTCGCCAGGCCTTGGACTTCGCGAACACATTGGACTTCTTCGTCTGCGGGGACAACTTGCGCAAGGGTGCCGCGCTCAACACCTACCAGATCGCCGAGGCAGTCGTGAGGCTCATCGAGCGGTGATCATCAGGTCTACTGTGCCGGGGCTGCGGGTGATCGCACCCGAACCGGCCGGGCAACCTCAAGCGAATAACGAGGTGGGCACCTCGGTGCTGATCGTGGGGTGGTCGAGGTGAGCATACTGAGCACAATTAGTCGGATGGGCATGACGGGCCGAATGGCCGTGACGGCGTCGGTGCTGGTGCTGGCAGTCGGCTGCGCAGGCGGAGCGCAGCCGACGACTTCGGGGCCGGCCGAGCACCACGTGGAAGTCACGAACACGGGCACGGCACCCAAGTTTACCGGCCAGCAGGCCGCACAGACCCGAGACACGACTATCTCGGTGCGGATCAGCAATGGCAAGGTCGAAGGCGTGCCCGCCCGAGTTGAGGTGGACCGAGGCACCCAGGTGCGCATCGAGGTGACCAGCGACCGGCGCGACGAGCTGCATGTGCATGGATATGACAAGACCGCTCAGCTGGTACCGGGCAGCCCGGCCGCCGTGACGTTCGTGGCGGACAAGTCCGGAGTGTTCGAAGTCGAAACCCATGCCAGCAAACTGCTGCTGTTCCAGCTCCTGGTCCGCTGATGAGTAGGCCGTCGGCCTGGTCCCCGGAGGGGATGCATGGGTTTGCAATACATAGGTTTGCAATACATAGGTTTGCGCACGGCATTCGGCTGGCCGTGCTGGCCGCGGTGCTGGCGGGCCTGTTCGCGCTGATCAATCCGGCTCCGGCCGCGGCGCACATCGCCGGAGGCGGTGGGTCGCCCAGCAACTATCGCACCGTGGTGACCGCGATCCGGCCAGCGATACCGACCCTGGAGGTGACAGTCGGGATAGGCGGGCAGTGGGTGCGTGTCACCAACCAGGGCGCGGCGGAGATCGCGGTCCTCGGTTATCGCGGTGAGCCGTTCTTGCGGTTATCCCAGAACCGGGTGCAGGTCAATGAACTCAGCCCCACCGCGGCCGGGACCGGGCAGACTCGGAGCACCCCTGCGCCGGGCGATCCGGCGACCGAGCCGAGGTGGGTGCAGCTGCGCGAGGGAGACAGCGCCACCTGGACCGACGCCCGGATCGATGCGCCGCCCCAAGATGAAGCGCAACGTCAGTCGGAGCGGGCATCCGGATCCTGGGAGCTGCCGCTGATCGTGGACGGCCAGCGGGTCACCGTTCTCGGCACCCGGGACCAGATACCGCCGCCTTCGCCCTGGGCATGGGTGGCGGTCCTCGTGCTGGTCTCCGCCGCCGTAGCGGCCATCGGGTGGATGCGAAACTGGCACCGGCCGATGGCCGCCGTTGTTGCCGCGGGAGTCCTAGCCTTTGTGCTCCACCTGATTGGCACCGGATTCGCTCCGCAGCAAACTGGGCCGGTATTCGGGTGGATCGGCGTCGGAGCGGTGGGCGCATTCAGCTTGATCGTCGGCGGCGTCACGGTGATCAGCACGTTGCGCAGAACGGAAGCGGCAGCCGCCAGGGTCATCACGGCCGGGACCTTGCTGGTGCTGCTGGCCGCCACAGATATCAGCGTGCTGTGGTACTCCCAGCTGCCCTTCGCGGGCCCGGCGGTGCTGGACCGCGGCTTGACTGTACTCACCTACGCCACCGCGCTGGGGTTGCTTCTTGCAGGAGTGCGCCTGGTACGCGAGAGGAAGTCGGACACAACTGAGTCGTTGGACACAACTGAGTCGTCGGACACAACTGGCTCCGGAAGAGCGAGCGGTTGATGACCGACGACGCATGTGGTCCCGCGGAGGCGGCATAGTGACCAGGGAGGCGGCAGAGTTCCTCGCGCACGGGATCGGAGCGCGACAGGACCTGCCGTTACCCCTGGATCTGTTGGTGCAGGGTGCCGTCCTGGCACTGCTGGCATCGTTCTTCGGCCTGGGCGTGCTGTGGCAGAACCCACGGTTGCGTGCTGGGGCTGCGGGGCGGGCGGTGCCGCTGGCGATCCAGTGCCTGGTGGACAGCACCGGGCTGCGGGGGCTGCTGCGCCTGCTTGGCCTCGCCGCGACGGCATATGTCATCGCCATGGCGCTGTTGATACCCGACGACGGAACAAACCCCCTGCCCCACGCTGTCTACGTGCTGTTCTGGGTGGGGATCGTTCCGCTGTCACTGCTGTTCGGCCCGGTGTGGCGACTGGTCAACCCGTTGCGCACGATTCACTTGCTGTTCGCTGCCATCATCCGGATTCCCGCCGACCGAGGGCTGCTGCCGCTACCGCACTGGCTCGGCTACTGGCCGGCTGCGCTGTCGCTGCTCAGCTTCGTGTGGTTGGAGCTGGCCGCCCCGGATCGCGCCGCGGTCAACGTGCTGCTGCTGTATCTCGCCAGCTACGCTGCCATCCATCTCAGCGCGGCCGTCCTGTTCGGCCACCGCTGGTTCGCCAGCGGCGACGGGTTCGAGGTCTATTCCACGCTGGTCGGCACGTTGGCGCCCTTCGGACGACGTGACGACGGTCGCCTCGTGCTCCGTAACCCACTCAATGGGATCGCCACGTTCGGGCCTGCGCCGGGCATTGTCGCCCTGATCGCAGTGCTGTTGGGATCTACCTTCTTCGACAGCATCTCCGGTTCGGCGGACTGGCGCCGCGCCATCCAGGCGGTGCCCGCCCCGGCAGTGCTGATCTCCACCGCCGGATTGCTCCTAATGATCGGTATTGTCGCCCTCACGTTCGTCGGGGCGACAATGCTGGCCGGTCAGATCGGTAACCAGGGCCGAAAGCCGGTTCCCGGCCTGCTTGCACACACCGTCATCCCCATCGTCGTGGGCTACGTCATCGCTCACTACTTCTCCTTGCTGCTCTTTCAGGGGCAGCAGGCCATCGTCATGCTCTCCCATCCGCTGGGCACCAGTGCGGGAGTTTCCGGCGCCGTCAACTACGGTCTGATCACGGCGACCGGTATCGCTCTTGTCCAGGTCACCGCGGTTGTCGTGGGGCACGTCCTCGCGGTCATCAGCGCCCATGACCGCTCGGTCACGCTGTTCCCCCGGGCCGACGCCGTGGTCGGGCAGCTCCCCCTGATGGTCCTGATGGTCGGTTACACGGTAGGCGGCCTCACCCTGCTGTTCGCCACGTGACCCGTGAGTGGCGA
>DASYIL010000128.1:0-7489 GCA_035997545.1 Pseudonocardiaceae bacterium | reverse complement strand
CATCAACCAGGCCCGGGGATCGTCATAGCCCAACAGCATGTTCGGTGAGGGTTTGGGGTGGGGTCGGGTGGGTAGTCGGATCCCATGTTCGCCGCGGAGAATCTCCGGGACTGGTCGGGTCATAATGTGATCGATCGCGAGGGCCACAAGATCGGAACTCTCGAGGCCGTCTACGTTGACACCGTTAGTGACGAGCCAAGCTTCCTCACGGTCAAGGTGGGCATGATCAGTCGGCACCGCTTGGTGTTTGTCCCAGCGGCTGGTGCGACAGTCTCGCCGAATGCCGTCCGGGTGCAGTACCCCAAGAAGATCGTCCACGGCGCCCCGGCGATCGACCCCGACGGGGAGCTAGCCGCCACGGCTGAGCCGGAGGTGTTCGCCTACTACAACCTTGACTACGGCAGCAGGTCGCAGCGGCGGCTGGCCCGCCGCTGAAGGGGCTCTTGCCGAGGGGTACCTGTACCAAGCGATCGACCAGTTCGGCCAGGCCATGGCGCTGGTCCGGACTCCTGGAACCGGGTGCCAATTCACGCGTGCCGCTCGGCTTCCGGGTCGGGAGCCGGAGTCGGTGAGCTGGGTGCCCCCCGCTGTCCTCGAAGTGATGTTGCGCAGGCTACCCCGGCGATCGCGCCTTTGCCGACGGCGACTGAGACGAGCTGGGATGCTGGCCCCGCTGCGCGCGCGGACCGTCTGTAGCCGCCCGGGCTGACCAACCAGCTCGACCGCATCGTCCTCGACCAGCTCGACGCCGTGGTCCGCGAGGACCTGCCGATCACGCTCATCGCCCTCAAAACGCCGTCCTTGGGTGAGGATTGTCAGGCGCCCGGCCCAGTCGAGCAGTTCCAGGGCGAAACCGGTAACCGACTCGCTCCAGCCAAGCACGGAGCACGCCGGTGGGATAGCGGCTCACCTGCGTTCTGGCCGTGGCAAGCAGCGCCATGGGATTGGCTGGGTCGTTGCCGAGGTAGCCCGGCTCATACCGGGGCGCTTGAGTACCCGGACCCCTGTAGACGTAGGCCTGGCACGCGAGCTACCCGGAAACGATCATGTCCGACATCGACTGCTCATGCCGCGGACTAGCCCACACTGGCCTCCCGGGTGCATTTCACCTTCAATGGTTCCGCGACCATTCGCACCGCCCGTTCCCGCAGCTCTACGGGGACGTACGAACCCATACTCGACGCGCGGAAGTCCTCAGCATCGGCTACCTTAAGGTCGGTGATCAGCTGGAGCGGGGGGTCTGGTCCAGTTCGAGAAGAGCTGGGATCGCACCATGGACCGGGAACTCGACAGGACAGCAAGCACTCCGCGGGGTCGAACAGGCTCAGCAGCAGTACATGACCGAACCGATCTAGGTAGAAAGACTCGAGTGACAGACACCGATTCCACGCGGCCGCCGGGTGCGGTCCTGTTCGACATCGATGGCACCCTGGTCGACTCCAACTATCTGCACGTCAACGCCTGGCTGCACGCGTTCCGCGCAGTGGGCCATCCCATGGACGCCTGGCGGATTCACCGCGTGCAGGGCATGGGTTCCTCGGAACTGCTGGCCACCCTGTTGGGTGAGGCCGCTGAACAGGTCGGCTCGCAGGCCAAACAGCAGCACAGCGAGCATTATCGGCGGACCTCGGAGCTGCTGCGGGCCTTCGACGGCGCTCGCGAACTGGTGGCCGCGGTGGCGCAGCGCGGGGTCAAGGTCATCCTCGCCACCTCCGCCGCACCCGACGAGCTCGAGCTCCTGCGCTCCATCCTCAACGTGGAGGACGTCATCACGGAGATCACCGCCGCCGAAGACGTCGAGACGGCCAAACCGGCACCTGACTTGGTACACATCGCCCTGCAACAGGCCGGGGTGACCGCGGACCGAGCGGTGTACGTCGGCGACACGGTCTGGGATGTACAGGCCTGTGGTAAGGCGGGGGTGGCCTGTGTCGGCGTGCTCAGCGGAGGCATCAGCGTCGCCGAACTGACCGAGGCAGGCGCGGTCGCGGTGTACGACGACTGCCGGGCGCTGCTGCACGAGCTAGACGCCAGCCCGTTGGCCGCCCTCTGGTCCTAACCCTGCACCATTCTCATCCCGGGTGACCTTGCTCCCGCCGACCTGCGAGCCGTCGGCGGCGGTGCAATGTAGCCAATTCCACGCACACGTGCCGAGGAAACCTTGATGAGAATGAGCAGCGCCAGGCGCGATGACTGAACCGTCCCGATTTTGGTGGACACTCCAACCTGTACCGCCTTTCATATAGGAAGAACGAACCTGCGCTAGTTCACCGCTTCCGAACGTTCGAGAAGGACGATGTCCCAACCGAAGGCGGCCACGATGCCACCCGCTGGGGTGCCAGCGACGGCATTGCCGTCGCTGGGTAGGTCGATCCGACCGATTCGACGTCTCGTACGGAGATTCCAGACCCGCACCGTGTGGTCCCGGCCGCTGGTGACGGCGCTGGGGCGGCCGTCGAGCTGGGTGCAGGCCACTGCGGTGACCGGGCCGGTGTGGCCTGTGAGCAGGTCAATCGCGGTGCCTCTGATGAGGTCCCAGATCCGCGCCGTGTGGTCCCAGCTTCCGGTGACGGCGATCGGGCGGCCGTCGAGCTGGGTGCAGGCCACTGCGGTGACCGGGCCGGTGTGGCCAGAGAACAGGCCAAGGGGGCTGCCGCTGGTGAGGTCCCAGATCCGCACCGTGTGGTCCCGACCGCTGGTGACGGCGATCGGCCGGCCGTCCAGATGGGTGCAGGCCACTGCTGCCACGAGGTCGGTGTGGCCGGTGAGCGGGTCACCGATGGGGGTGCCGGTGGCCAGGTCCCAGATCCGCACCGTGCGGTCCCGGCTGCTGGTGACGGCGATCGGGTGGCCGTCCAAATGGGTGCAGGCCACCGCAGTGACGGTGCCGGTGTGGCCCCTCAGGGGGTTGCCGATCGGGGTCCGGCGGGTGAGGTTCCAGATCCGTACGGTGTGGTCCCAGCTTCCGGTGATGGCGAGGGGACGGCCATCGAGCTGGGCGCAAGCCACCGCGGTAACCGGACCGGTGTGGCCTGTGAGCAGGCCCGTGGGGGTTCCGTCGGTGAGGTTCCAGATCCGCACCGTGTGGTCCCGGCCGCTGGTGACAGCAGCCGGGCGGCCGTCCACCTGGGTGCAGGCCACTGCCTCGATCAAGCCGGTGTGGCCAGTGATCCGCCCGCCCAAGGGGGTGCCGGTGGCCAGGTCCCAGGTCCGTAACGTGTGGGCCCGGCCGCTGGTGACCGCGATCGTGCGGCCGTCCACCTGGGTGCAGGCCACCGCCTCAATGAAGCCGGTGTGACCGGTGAGCGGAGCCCCGATGGGGGTGCCGGTGATCAGGTCCCAGATCCGCACTGTGTGGTCCCGGCTGCTGGTGATCGCAATTGGGTGGCCGTCCAGATGGGTGCAGGCCACCGCGGTCACCGGGGCGGTGTGGACAGCGAGCAAGCTGATGAGAGCGCCGCTGGCGATGTCCCGGACCTGCACTGTGAGATCTTCACCACTGGTGACAGTGATCGGGTGGCCCTCCAGATGGGTGCAAGCCACCGCGGTGACCGGGGCGGTGTGGGCAGTGAGCACGCCAAGGGGGGTGCCGCTGGTGAGGTCCCAGGTCCGCACCGTGTGGTCCTGGCCGCTGGTGACGGCGATCGGGCGGCCGTCGAGCTGGGTGCAGGCTACCGCGGTCACCGTATTGGTGTGACCGATGAAGGGGTCATCGATCAGGATGCGGTTGGTGAGGTCCCAAACCCGCACCCTGCCATCGACGCCACCGGTGACGGCGATCGGGCGGCCGTCGAGCTGGGTGCAAGCCACCGCGGTCACTGGGGCGGCGTGACCCCTGAGCGGCTCGCCGATCGAAGTGCTGGTGACCAGGTCCCAGACCCGCACGGTGCCATCAACCCCGCCGGTGACAGCCACTGCGCGGCCGTCAAGGTGGACACAGGCCACTGCGGTCACCGCTCCCGTCGCACCGGTGAGGGTGGCGTGAGATGTGTTGCTGACCCGGCTACCGGTCGCCCACCGTGGCTGCCATGGTGACTGGCGCGAATCCCGCCGCGATCCCTCCGACACTTGCCCAGCAACCTTCCCGCGCTGTCAAGATCACATGCTGACACTCGGCGCAGCCGCCCGGCGCCTCAACCACGCCGCTGCGGCGTGTCTCCCCGCAAACGGGCCCCGGCCATGCAGCATGTCCAAGCGTGCACCTCACCACCGGGCCGACGCACCCGATAGGGGTCAACCCACTCGCTCGATGCCGCGACCGTGTACCTCATATACCCACTCTGCACGATCGGGCCTTTGACTTCGTTTCGTGACATCAGCCGGCGTGGAAGGTGTCCCAGAACACCGCGCGCACCGCGCTGGCTCCCCACGTATTGGGTTCAATGACATTGCAGAACCACAGGTTCCGGTTCGCTGGCCGGGGGTCACCCTGGGCTGGGTTCCCGGCCCGCAGCCCGTGGCCGAGGAAGTAGCCGTGGACGTCGGCCACCCGGGCCCCATGCTCCTCAGCGACCCCACGGAGTTCGGCATTCAGCTCGGCCAGAACGTCGACGCCCTGCGGCCACGGCGGCAGTCCTGCCCGCGAGGCATCGCCCGTGCCGTCACTGGGGTCATAGACGGTGCCGACGATCACCGGATCGCTGGGCCGCCGGAGAACGCTGCGCAGTCTCACCAGGGCCTGCCCAACGCGCGTGCGCACCACCGACACAACCTCTCGAGCGCGCCGGGTGTCGCCGTATGCCGTGAGTAGGTCGTTGCCGCCGACGGTGAGCGTCACGACCGTGGGAGCGATGGCGGACCTCTCGAGCCGCCGAAGTTGCGAATCCAACACCGTGCTGGTGGTGCCGCCGTTCGTAGCGAGCAGGTGGTAAGACAAGTTGGGATCGAGTGTCGCCAGGTCCCGACCGCGCCACTCCGGGAAGTCGTCGTCTCGGTTGCGCGCTAGCAGGCTCGCACCGCCGCGACCCTCGCCACCGGCATAGTGATCGATGGAGATCGAGTCACCAAGGGCGGCATAGACTACAGGACCATCGGTTTTATTACTTGGCGCCACCGTGCCAGAAGTTTCCCCTCCACGGTGATCCGAAACGCGCCCGCCGCACCCGCCAGCGACTGCTAGACCGGTGGCGAGCAGGAAGGTCCGCCGACGTAATCGCTCCATGACAAACACCTTGCCCCGACGAACCCGCCAGCGCTTGCCACACTGCCGACTTCGCAGCCGTGTCGATCAGGACGAACGGTCAGGGCGGTCTGACTCCCCGGGCAGCGACAGCGCGGAAATGTCGCGCGCGAATCGGCCGGTCCAGCCGGTTTACCTGGCCGCAGCTCGATGTAGTGGCGGCGACCCCAGCAAGGCTCCGGAGGAAGCTCTTGATGAAGTGGTGCACGCGCTCAAGGAGCCCGACCAACCGGTTCGGCCGGCACCGCTCAAGGGCCAGGTGAACGCTTCCGCGGCTAAGCGCACGCTATCCCTGCCGGCCGTCCACGAGCACAACCTCCTCGCCCCCGATCGAGCCCCCGAGCCGGCGCCGGATGCTTAAGGAACTGGACTCAACCGACCTTGGGTGGCAGTTGGACAGGCGGTCTCGTCAAGGACGCTGACCGATGCCGGTGATGTACTCACGCATGCGCATCAAGCCGCCAGCATCCGGGCCGAGCGGCGGTGTGTCCATACCTGCACCCTCGCGTAGCCCGTCGAGGAACGCCTGGATCGCGTCGAGCGCGCTGTGTCGAGGTGACCAGCCGAGCTCTGTGCGTGCGCGGGTCACGTCCATGATGGGCAGCCGTAGCACCGCGTCGAACAGGTGCGGTGACGCGGGGAGAAGGCGCAGGTGCCATGCCGCTGCCAGGGCGGTCCGCAGCGGAGCGATGGGCACTCGGAAAGTCCGAGCGCCCAGCAGTTCGGAAAGTTGCGCGGCGTCGATCACGGGATCGGCCGCGAGGTTGAACGCTCCGCGTACCTCCCGCGTGGCCGCCAGCCTGTATGCCTCGCCCGCGTCGGCAGAGTGCAGCGCCTGGAAGCGCAGCCCCGGCAGGTCCGGCACAGCCGGGATCAGACTCGCCCGCGCGAGCCTGTTCGGTAGCAACGGTCCGGCGAACAGCCGCCGCTGCTCCTCGGCCGACTCGCGCTTGAAGATGAACCCCGGTCGCAGCCGGACCACCCTAGTGTCCGGATACTCGCATTCGAACGTATCGAGGACCCGCTCAAGGTAGGCCTTTTCCCGGGTGTACCCGGCGTTGGGCCAGCCGTGGGTAGGCCAACTCTCGTTGACCCTTCGGTCCTTCGGGCCCGGTGAGTATGCGCCCACCGACGAGGCGTACACGACCGTTCGCACGCCCGCGTCAGCCGCTGCGCGGAAGACCCTGATGCTGCCCTCGACGTTCGCCTTCCAGGTAGTGACGGGGTCATGTGTGGGTTGGAACAGCCACGCCAGATGGATCAGCACGTCGGCGCCGCGCAGGTGCGAGACCAGTTCGTCTTTTGCGACGTCCGCCTGCGCCCATTGGGTCTTGGGTGCCTGCCAGTTCGGCAGCCGCCGGGCGAGGCCGAGGATCGAGGTGACGCCCGCATCCCAGGCGAGAGACTCGATCACGCTCGTACCGACGTTGCCAGTGGCGCCCGTGATCACTATGTGCATTCTCAGAAAATTCCCCCAGCGTGAACAATCAAACGGCTGAACTCAGGGCTCACTCGGTTGGCGGATCTGATGAGCGGGTCGCAAAAAGCGGGCGCTTCACCTGATCGCGCTGCGGCAGCAGTAGTGGTCACCGCTGACAGGGGCCGCCGCCGCGCCGACAGTTCCCGGGAGCCCAGCGCCACGTACACGACCCCTCTCCGTGCGCGTGGCGCAACAACACCGTGAAGTGACCGGAGGGTGTCAAGCCTTGTCCTGCCCGGCGTAGCAGCTGGTGGTGTTGCGGTTGGATTGGGGATCAAGGCGCTCCATGCGGCGCGCACGCCGGCCGCCGCGTCCCGGCTGGCCGGCACACGGCCCGGGCGGAATCCTGGAGCCACGAGGAGTTCCTGATCGCCTGCCCGCACCGTGAGAGCCGTCGAATCGTCACTGTGGACAGCCTGTCAATCACGATGACTGCGAAACTTCGCCGTCACTGTGCACGGCAGGCAACGCAGCCAGGGGAGCGGGCAGCCTGACCAGCGGCAGACGGGCCGCCGGGGACCGCGCGCAACCGTCTTGTAAGCGGAAGGTTCGGGGGCATCGGACACAATCCAGGCGCGACATGCGGACGCGTTCCGAGACGCCACTGGTGCCGGTGTGGGGCACGGTGGTCCCCAGTACTGTCCCGTGCTCGGCTGGCAGTCTGAACCGGAGGTCGTCATGACGTCGGAGGCGGAGCAGTCAGGTAGAGCTGGCGCGTCAGAGGAGCCGGGCTCGACTAGTGGCGAGAAGGACCAGAGCCGGCTGCTGCCGGTGCTTGCTGCGGAGCGGATGTTTCGTGCGGTGCTTCTGGTCGGTGTCGGCGTGATCCT
>DASYIL010000127.1:0-20277 GCA_035997545.1 Pseudonocardiaceae bacterium | reverse complement strand
ATGACGACATCACCGCCGAACTGCGGGCGATGGCCGTTTCGGCGTTCCGGTCGCTGGATTGCCAAGGTCTTGCTCGGGTCGACTTCTTCGTCGGAGCGGACGGCGCGTTGACCGTCAACGAGATCAACACGATGCCCGGTTTCACACCAATCTCGATGTATCCCAGGATGTGGGCAGTGACTGGCGTGGACTACCCCACTTTGCTGTCCACATTGATCGACACCGCGGTGGCCCGGGGTACCGGGCTGCGCTGAACCGTTGATCGTTCAGGGCCGCTGCTCCCATCGGGTGAACTCCAGCGTCCTATTCATGAAGGGCTAGTTAGGAGGACGGGGCCCCGCTCGTATCGGAGTGGGCGTGCCTCGCACGTACGGAGCCGGGCCACTGCGTCCACGCTCTCGGCGGTGCGTACAGTCCCGGCGGCTGGAGCGGAGGCATCGCAATTGTTCGACTCATTCGGAGGCAACGGCAGCGGTGATCCCGCCGGTGATCAGAGCGTGATGTTGATCGACGGGCTCGACGACATCGCACTGGATCAGAGCCAGGGCGGTTATCGGGCCCGGCACGCGCAACCAGATCGTGACGTCGTCGGCGTCGATGAACCCACCGAGGCCGCTGGCGACGCGGTCGAGCCTCCCACGGGTGTGGCGGTCGCCGAGACGGGTGACGGATGGGTTGAGCCGGAGGACTTCCGGTTCGCCGTCCGTCCATACACCTGGACCCGGGGCCGCACCCGGCCGGCGCAGGACCTTGCCGTCGAGACGCTGGTGTCCACCAGCGACGCGGGTCGAGATGTAACAACGATTCACTCGGCAGAGCACACGGCTATCGCGCGGCTGTGTGTGCACGTCCGCTCGGTCGCCGAGATCGCGGCCCTGCTCGCGCTGCCGCTGGGGGTGGTTCGCGTGCTGCTCGCCGACATGATTGACAACGGCTTGATGCGCGCGCACCGCAATCCGACGGCATCCGGCAGCCCACCTGACCTGTCGCTGATGAAGCGAGTGCTGGCCGGGCTGCACCGGCTCTAGCCCGGGTCAGCGCGGGACGTCCACGTCGCGCCGCGGCAGGGTGTTCGTGATCACGGTGGCGATCTGCTGCAGCGGCCCGCTGCCGGTGACCGGGGGCAGGTCGACCACGACGTAGACAGGTCGGTCCACCACGACCCAGGTACTCGTGCCAGGGTTGGGAAGTTCGAGGAGCTGCACTCCGGATACGGCCAGCAGCCGCGAGGTCGCAGTAAGGTCGGCAGGCCGGTCGAGCCCGCAGCGCAGCACCACCGGCGGCTCACCCCAAGCAGCAGCGCCCGCGGGGGCCGGGCTGGCCAGCTGCCGACGTTCCAGGGCGTCTTGCATGCCCCCGTCCAGCTTCTCGGGCAGGGCGGCTAGCAGCCGCGCGCAGTCCGTCGAGCCGGCCGCGGGAGCCGGGACGACGGCTAGTCGCACCGGACCCTGGGGCTGGCCTCGCACCAGTGCGGCGACGACGAGCACCCCCACCACGAGCGCTACCGGCAGGGCCAGCGCGATCCCGAGCAGCCAGCGCCGGATGCTCGCCGCCGGGGTGCTGTCTGACTGCCCGACCTCGACCACCGTCAGGACAGGTGTACGACGGGACAGGTCAGCGTGCGGGTGATGCCGTCCACCTTCTGCACCCCGGCCACCACGAGCTGACCCAACTGGTCCACATCGGCGGCCTCTGCCCGCACGATCACGTCGTAGGGGCCGGTGACGTCCTCCGCGGTCGCGACACCGGGCAGGCTCGCCACCGCTGCGGCCACGGCGGCCGCCTTGCCGGCCTCGGTCTGGATGAGGATGTATGCCTGAACCACGGCGTGGCCCTTCGTATTGTCAACTCTATCGGGGTAGGAACAAAACCTACCGTGGATCGGGGATGTGATCGTGTGTCCTGCCGGAGGTACCACACCGGATCCGCCGCCGTCCGACGTGGGCACGGTGGCGGACCTGGGCGAGTTCGGGCTGATCGCCCGGGTCACCGCGGGACGGGGGTTGGCGCCGGCCACACTGCTCGGCCCAGGGGATGACGCCGCGGTGCTGGCCGCTGCGGACGGTCGGGTGGTGGTGAGCACCGACATGCTCGTCGAAGGGGTGCACTTCCGGCTGGACTGGTCCACGCCGCACCAGGTCGGACGCAAGGCAGTGGCCGCCAACCTGGCAGACGTGGCGGCGATGGGTGCGGTGCCCACCGGGCTGGTCGTCGGCCTGGCTGTGCCCGGGCGCACCTCCCTGTCCACTGTGGATGATCTTGCTGACGGGATGTGGGAGGAGGCCGGGCAGGCTGGCGTGGGCATCGTCGGTGGGGATGTGGCCAGCTCGGCTGAGCTGGTCGTGTCGCTGACCGCGCTGGGCGACCTGCAAGGCAGGGCGCCGGTCACCAGAGGTGGTGCCCGGGCGGGAGATGTGCTCGGGCTGTGCGGAAGGTTGGGCTGGTCCGCGGCGGGTCTCGCCGTGCTGCGCCGCGGGTTCCGATCTCCGCTGGCGGTGGTGGGTGCACATCGCGTCCCGGAGCCTCCCTACCGCGCCGGCCCGCAGGCCGCTGCGGCGGGCGCCACTGCGATGATCGACGTCTCGGATGGCTTGCTCGCCGACGCTGGGCACCTTGCGGATGCCTCCGGCGTCGGCATCGACATCGACTCGGCGGCGATGCCGGTGCCTAGCAGGCTGGTCGAGGTGGCCTCAGCGCTGGGCGCCGACGTGCGGCACTGGGTGCTCACCGGGGGGGAGGACCACGCGCTGCTGGCGAGCTTCCCTGCCGGGGTCGCGCTGCCCGCAGGCTGGGCCGCGCTCGGTAGGGTCCGGGAGGGCCGCGGCGTGACCGTCGACGGCGCGCCCTACGAGGGTCCGGCGGGCTGGGCCCACTTCACCTCATGAGTGGCCCGCGGATCCGCTGCTTCGGCAAGCTTCTCCCGGTGGCGGTGCAGCCCTCCCGCTGACCGCTCGATAAGGTCGCGGACTGTGCCCGCAGCTGTGGACGAGATCGTGGAAGCCGGCTGGGCCGGTGCGCTGGCCCCGGTGGCCGAGCAGATCACCGCCGCCGGGAGGTTTCTCCGGGACGAGGTCGCCGCGGGGCGGCGCTACCTGCCATCTGGGCCGAACATCCTGCGGGCCTTCACCCAGCCCTTCGACCGGGTGCGGGTGCTCATCGTCGGCCAGGACCCCTACCCGACCCCGGGTCACGCGGTGGGGCTGTCGTTTTCGGTCGAGCCGGATGTCCGTCCATTACCGCGCAGCCTGGCCAACATCTTCCGGGAGTACAGCGACGACCTCGGGCTGCCCACCCCGTCCAACGGGGACCTCAGCCCGTGGGCCGAGCGCGGTGTGCTGCTGCTCAACAGAGTGCTCACGGTGGAACCTGGTCGCCCGGGCTCGCACCGCGGCCAGGGCTGGGAGCAGGTCACCGAGCAGGCCATCCGTGCGCTGGTGGCGCGTCCGGCGCAGCCGCTGGTAGCGATCCTGTGGGGCCGGGACGCGCGTACCCTGTGTCCGATGCTCTCCGACGTGCCGTGCATCGAATCCGCGCACCCGTCGCCGATGTCAGCCGACCGCGGGTTCTTCGGCTCTCGCCCGTTCAGCCAAACCAACACCCTGCTAGCGGAATTGGGAGCCGACCCACTGGACTGGACGCTGCCCTGATGCCTCTTCCGCGTTCTGGATGCAAACTGCAGCAACCAGTGGCGGAATAACCGCAGCCTCTATCCAGAACGCGGGAACGGATCAGCCGCGGGTGACCTTGCCTGCTTTGAGGCAGGAGGTGCAGACGTTCAGGCGTCGACGTGCGCTGGCGCCGATCCTCGCCCGGACGGTCTGGATGTTCGGGTTCCACCGGCGGTGGGTCCGCCGGTGCGAGTGCGAGACCGACATGCCGAAGCCCGGTCCTTTGCCGCAGACATCGCACACGGCAGCCACGTCAGACACTCCCTGGGTTCGTCGTGAGGGTTCCCGGCAAGGGTAACGGCCCGGTGCGCAGCGCTGCGCACCGGGCACGTCGCAGGAGATGGGTAACCTCGTCGCAGCCTGCACGAAGGCGGTGAGGAGGAGCGTGAGCCGTGGCCGGGATGGACGATGCGCTGGACCGGGTGATCGGTGCGAAGTCGGCGACGCTGCTGGCTGAGCAGCTGGACATGCACACTGTCGGTGACCTGCTGCGGCACTACCCCCGCCGCTACGCTGACCAGGGCCAGCTCACCCCGATCGCGGGTCTGACGCCGGGGGAGGACGTCACGGTCGTCGCCGAGGTCCGGAGCTGCACCTCACGGGACATGCAGACTAAGAAGGGGACCATCCAGAACGCGGTGATCTGGGACGGCAGCCGCACTCTCAACCTCACCTTCTTCAACCAGTGGCGCCTGCCCAAGACGCTTACCCGCGGCCGGAAGGCGTTGTTCGCGGGGCGGGTGACGACGTATGGCAAGAAACGCACCCTGCAGCTCACCCACCCGAGATACCAACTGCTCGACGGCGACGCGGACGAGCTCGCGGAGTTCTCCCGGCCACTGATCCCGGTCTATCCCGCCACCAAGGACCTGCCGTCCTGGACGATCCAGCTCTGCGCGCGCCAGGTCTTCGACGTCCTGGACGATCCGCCGGACCCGCTGCCGCGGTCGCTGCGCGCGCAGCACAGGCTCTTGGGGCTGGCCGCCGCGTTGCGGGCCATACATCGCTCCGACGACCGGGCCGAGATCGCCGCTGCCCAGCGCCGGCTGAAGTGGGACGAGGCGATGGCGGTGCAGCTCACCCTCGCGCGGCGCCGTCAGGAGGCGGCGCTGCGGCCCGCGCCAGCCTGCCCGCGCCGCGACGGTGGGCTGGCCGCCGCATTCGACGCCGCGTTGCCCTTCACCTTGACCGCCGGGCAGCGGGAGGTGGGCGAGCTGCTGGCCGCCGAGCTGGCCGGCGCGCACCCGATGAACCGGCTGCTGCAAGGTGAGGTTGGATCCGGGAAGACCGTGGTGGCGTTGCGCGCGATGTTGCAGGTCGTCGACGCTGGGCGACAAGCGGTGCTGCTGGCGCCCACCGAGGTGCTCGCCGCGCAGCACGCCCGGTCCCTGCGGGACATGCTCGGCGATCTCGGCCGGTCCGGCGAGCTGGGGTCCGCCGAGGCGTCCACCCGGATCGCCCTGCTCACCGGGTCCCTGCCGGCCCGGGCCCGCAAGCAGGCCCTGCTGGACGCGGCTTGCGGCGCGGCGGGGATCGTGATCGGCACCCACGCCCTGATCCAGGACCGGGTGTCCTTCGCCCACCTGGGCATGGTGGTGGTCGACGAGCAGCACCGCTTCGGCGTCGAGCAGCGCGACGCGTTGCGGGGCAGAGCAGCCGACGGCACCAGCCCGCACGTACTGGTGATGACCGCGACGCCGATCCCACGCACCGTCGCGATGACCGTCTACGGCGACCTGGAGGTCTCCGCGCTGCGCGAGCTGCCGGGTGGCCGTTCACCGATCTCCACCACGGTGGTGCCGGTCGGGGAGAAGCCCGGCTGGCTGGACCGGGTCTGGCGGCGGATCACCGAAGAGGTCGCTGGGGGCAGGCAGGCCTACGTGGTGTGCCCCCGGATCGGCGGCGAGGACGCGGCCGGCGAGGACACCTCCGACGGGGATGGAAGTGGCCGCCCGCCGATTGCGGTGCTCGACCTGGTGCCGCAGCTCGCCGAGGGCCCGCTGGCCGGGCTGCGGCTGGGGGCATTGCACGGTCGGCTGCCGGGGGAGGAGAAGGACGCCGTGATGCGCGCCTTCACCGCCGGCGAGATCGACGTGCTGGTGGCCACCACTGTCGTGGAGGTCGGGGTGGATGTGCCCAATGCCACTGTCATGGTGATCATGGATGCGCAGCGGTTCGGGGTCAGCCAGCTGCACCAGTTGCGTGGCCGGGTGGGCCGGGGGTCGCATCCCGGGTTGTGCCTGTTGGTGACCGACTCTCCGGAGGGCACCGGCGCTCGGGAGCGGATGGACGCTGTGGCTCGGACTACCGACGGGTTCGAGCTGGCGCGGTTGGATCTGGAGCTGCGCCGGGAGGGAGACGTGCTCGGCGCGGTGCAATCCGGCCGCCGATCCGGGCTCAAGCTGTTATCGCTGCTGCGCGACGAGGACCTGATCGGGCAGGCCCGAGAAGCCGCCCAGCAGCTGGTCGAAGCCGATCCCGACCTCGCCGGACACCCGTTGCTGGCCCGCCTGGCCGCTGACCTGCTCGACGAGGAACGCGCCCAGTTCCTCGACAAAGTCTGAATATGTGCCCTGGGGTCAGCGGCGGCTGGTCAACGTGTCCAGATCCAGCTTCACCGGGGCCGGGGCAAGGATGCTGATCAGGCCGGTACCACCGGGCGGGCGGGGTTGCGCTGCGCGGTGCTGGTCTGCGCGACTACCACGTCAGGGGCTTGAACCGTCGTTGGATACCCCGCATCCACCACAACCTCGACATCGGCCAGCGCCGTCAGGTGGTCAGGCAGCTGCCGATCCAGCTCGAAGGCGAGGCGCACCATTGCCCGCTGGTGCAGTGGAGCGGGTCTAGGAACGACCAACAAGACACCTTCGACTAGCTCGCACCGACGCGATGTGTCCTCGGGCAGCGCGTCCCACTCGGTGAGCGTGAGTAGGTGGTCGGGCCACGAGGCACTGGTCATCTCACTCACGCTCCTTCCGTGTCGGCTGCGCAGCCAGTCTATGACCCGCATCCACTTGGTCAGACATCATGGGATGGCCGGAGGGTGTACGTGCAGCTGCGGCAGGACGGTGGCCGGGTCCGGGGCTTGATTGGTCGTGGCGTCGGCCCAGCGCTGAAGGACGTTGGCGGTGGCGAGGGCCAGGTCAGGGGGGAGGTGTTGGGCGCTGAGGGTGTCGGCGACCTCGCGCAGTTCTGGTGCCCAGCGCCAAGCTCGGGCGGCGACGCTGGGTAGGTAGTCGCGATTGGTAAGGATGTCGCGGGGCATGCGCTCTGCCTCTGCGAGCAGGGCTTCGGTGACGTCAAGGTCATCGGCGAGATGCCGCTGTACCCGACTTTAGCGACGTCGGCAGCGATGTCTTCGGCAACGGCGGGCGGGCATATCGACAGGATGATCTCGCTGTCCGCAAGCAGGTTCCCGAGCACGGCGGGATGGAGATCGGCGTGTTTCGCTCGGTGGCGGGTGGCTTCGCTGCAGTCGTCGGGGCACCACAGGACGGTGTGGCCGTTGGCAACGACCTGCGCGGCGATGCTGGCCCCCATCCGGCCGGGGTGGAGCACGCCGACCGTGACCGAAGCGTTCATCCGCTCGCTCCGGGCAGGGCGGGTGGTGGAACGGAAGCGTGGGTGAACCCGCGGATCTGGTCGTGCAGATCCAGCGCAAGTGTGGAGGTCTGGTACCGCGGCCGCTGCAGGGCACGGGCAACCTGGGTTGAGGCGGCGTGCGACGCTTTCAATACGACGTTGGGCGGCGATGGCAAGAACGTCCTGGACTCCGTTGGCGGTACCGTCGAGATCAGCGCGTCCGAGTCGAGCGGCGGACAAGTCCAACCGGGCAAGACACAGCTCGCCTACCTGCGCTGCTCCGGGGGATCGGTCTCGTAAAGCTCGACGGCGTGAGCCGCGTCGCGCTCGGCGTCGCTGTAATTGGCGTGGCCGCCCAGCCAGAGCCGGGCGGTTGCGGCGCAGTAGTGCTGTTTGGCCACGGGAAAGGCAAGCATCCCACCGGGATCGTCTTCGCCCCGGACTTCGTCGCGGGCACGGTCGGCGCGGGCGAGTGCGTCCTCGGTAGCGCGCTGGTCGCGCAGCCGCGAGTGGGCACGCGCCTCAATGGCGGCCAACCGAACCCGTGCAGTCCCGGTCTCGGGGACATAGCGCCAGCCGTCGTCGGCAAGTTCTACAGCCACGCGGGGCCGGTCGTCCCAGTAAGCGACCAGACTCTGAGTGCCCCGCACCCACGCCCGCAGCGCGTTATTACCGGCTAGCTCAGCGCACAGGAACGCCGTCCGAGCCTGTGTTTCGGCGGCCTGCAGCCAGCCCAGGTCAAAGAAGCGTTGGCGAGCACCCCGCACAGCACGCCGGCCACGAGGTAGAGCTCCCGGCCCTGCTCGGGGTGCTGGCGACCCTCCAGCAACTCAAACGCCCGGCTCCGCAACGCGCATAACTCGACGAACATGGGATAGACGGGCCGATTGGGATAGCTGGTCACGATCCTGGCTAGGTCTGCACGGAACTGTTCCAGGGTGCGCGGGCCCACGTTGGATTGTTCGGCGAACTGCCCGAAGCGGGCTGACTCGGCGGCTGCCATCGCCACCTCCCTCTGTACTGCCAGGATCTCGAGCGGCTCGCCGCTGATCAGCGCCAGTCCGAGTACTGGGGTGGTGATCTCGACACGAGCGGCGGGCTCGGCCGATCCAAACAACCGCTCGGCGCTCTCGCCGGACATCTGCTCCAGTACACGGCAGGCAGCCGGGTGCGGGAGACCATCGAGGTTGCCCGCCATCCAACGTCCCGCGTGCCGTTCTGACACGGTGAGCTTGCCGCCGAGTTGAGCCGACGTACGGGCGAAGTCGGCACGGAACTCCGCCTTGGTCCGGCGTAACTGGCGCACAAGCTGCTCCAGCCGCGTCCGCGGGAGCGGGCCGGGACCCGCCACGGTCCTCACCTCCAAGCGGGAACTGATCGTTCAAACGCGGTCCAGACCATGGAACCCGGCGCGCCGCCGCGCGGTCCGCCACCGTAGATGCCCGGGAAACGTCCGGTTGGCGCCGATGATCGTCTGGCCCACGTCCGCCGCGGTCACTGCACTGTCGCTTCCGCAGGGCGAGTGATCCCCGAGCCGAGGCGAGAGACCCCGACCGGGCCCACATCCATAGCATCAATGGGGGAGTGCAGGTATGGCAGATATCGACGTGGCAGCGGTTCGCGTCCCGGTGAGCCTGCCGTCGGCGGTGGAGCGGCTGCTGCTGGATGTCGTCGCTGACGGATTCGTCGTGTGCTGCTGCGGCGGGCGGGTGGAACCGACCGCGCTCGTCGCGTTCTACGAGTGGAAGCACTACATCGATCTAGTCACCATCCGGGGGTTTGACCGGATCACCACCGCCCGGCTTCCGAAACACGGCAAGGTGGACGTCTTCGAACGCGAGGTGGTGGTGTGGGCTTATGAGGGCCCAGCGGAGCCGGCGTTGCGGGCGTTGCTCAACCTGGTGCATCCCCAGCACCCCGACGCCCCCACCAGCATCTACTTGGCACCATGCTCGCGCGGCCGCGATGGCGAAGTCCGCGCCACGGCGGGTGCGACTGAATCCGGGTTGAGGGCCAGGGGCACGCGATCGGCCTGGTAGACGATGCATCCAAAGGTCTGACGACATCACCCTTTTCGAGTACCCTCGCCGTACCCTGCTCGCATTTTTACGTCAGTACGGTGACGCTGGGTGCATAGCGCGGCAACTTAAACCACTTTCGGGCCACCTGTTTAGGGTCAATTCATCTCACGTTCAGGTTGACACTGTTGGATCTAGGCGTGCCGCGGCAAGGGGGCCAAGGGGGCGCCCATCCGTTTACTCCCACCACGGAAAGGGTCCATTCGTGATCACGAAGCAGGTGCGCCGCATACGTGGTGCGGCCGTCATCGCTGCTGTCTGTGCGGTGTTGGCCGCGTGCGGCGGTGGCGCTAGCAGCGGTGGCAGTGGTGCGGGGCTCTCCGGTCCGGTGGTGATCGATGGTTCGAGCACGGTGGCGCCATTGTCTTCGGCTGCGGGCGAGCTGTTCCAGGCTGAAAACCCGGGAGTGAACGTCACGGTCGGCACGTCTGGCACCGGGGGTGGTTTCCAGAAGTTCTGCAACGGCGAGACGGACATCTCCGATGCTTCCCGCCCGATCAAGGACCAGGAGAGGGCCGCCTGCCAGTCGAAGAACATCACTTTCGAGGAGCTGCAGGTCGCCAACGACGCCCTCACTGTCGTGGTCAACAAGCAGAACACCTGGGCGAACTGCTTGACCGTGCAGCAGCTCAAGGCGATCTGGGATCCGAGCTCGCAGGTCAAGACCTGGAACCAGGTCGATCCGAGCTTCCCGAACGAGCCGTTGAAACTGTTCGGGCCGGGTGCGGACTCGGGCACATTCGACTACTTCACCGAGGTGATCAACGGTAAGGCGGGGTCGAGCCGCACCGACTACAGCCCGTCGGAGAACGACAACGTGATCGTCCAAGGCGTTGAGGGATCCAAGGGCGCCATGGGGTACTTCGGGTTCACGTACTTCGAGGAGAATCAGTCGCGCCTCAAGGCCATCCAGATCAACAACGGTGCTGGCTGTGTGGCCCCGTCCGCGCAGGCCGTCCAGAACGGCAGCTACACCCCCCTTGCTCGGCCGCTGCTCATCTATGTCTCCGATGCCGCCTTGAAGAAGCCGCAGGTCGTCGCCTTCACCGAGTTCTACCTGGCGCAGAACGACAAGATCGTCAATGCTGCGAAGTTCGTCCCGATGACTCCTGAGCAGAAGCAGAAAGCCACCGACGCGCTCGCTGCGCTGAAGCGCAAGGCCGGGGCTTGATCGCGTGACGGCGACCACCATCGACCCTGTCTCCCCGGGCCCGAACTCGGGGAGACAGGCGCGTCGTGAGCTCACGAAATCATCGCTACGGGTGGGCGAGCGGATCATCGAGGTTCTGCTCGCCGGCGCGGCCGGGCTGTCAGTACTGGTGACCATCGGCATCGTTTTGGCGCTGGTCATCCCGCTGTTCACCTTCTTTGCCAACGTCAACCCGATCGAGTTCCTCACCGGCACCACCTGGACCGCGTCGTTCGGCGACAAGTTCTCCTGGGCCAAGGACTGGGGCGTTCTGCCGCTGGTGACGGCCACGTTCATGGCAACGGGGATCGCGCTGCTGGTCGCGATCCCGCTGGGCCTGGGCATTGCCATGTTCTTGTCGGAGTACGCCGGGCCGCGGCTGCGCAAGGTCGTCAAACCCGTTCTCGAGTTACTCGCCGGCATCCCGACCGTGGTTTACGGCTTCCTCGCCGTGGCCGCCATCACGCCGTTTCTCCAGCCCCTGCTCGGGATCCCGAATATCTACAACCTGCTCGTCGCAGGCATCGTCATGGGATTCATGATCATCCCGACGGTGGCGTCGCTGTCCGAGGACGCCATGTCTGCGGTGCCGCAGGCGTTGCGGCAGGGCTCGTTCGCGCTGGGTGCGAACCGTCGTATCACGACGTTACGGGTGGTGTTCCCGGCGGCGTTGTCGGGCATCATCGCCGCGATCGTGCTCGGGCTGTCCCGCGCGGTCGGTGAGACGATGATCCTGGCGGTCGCGGGCGGGAACCTAGCCCAGCTGACCGGTGATCCTCGCGAAGAGGCGCAGACGATGACCGCGTTCATTGCCCAGATCGCCAGCGGCGATGCCCCGCAGGGCAGCCCGGTGTACTACTCGCTGTTCGCGGTGGGTGCGCTGCTGTTCGCCATCACCCTGATCATCAACGTGATCAGCATCAGGCTGGTCCGCAAGTATCGGCAGGCATACTGATGACCGCCGACGTACTTAGTCCCGCGGAGGCGGCGTTATGACCGCCGACGTACTGAGCACCCGTGCGCTGGACGGTGGCCCGCGACGGGACGCAGCCTCGACGGTCTTTCTTGCCGCGCTGTGGACCTGTCTGGCAGTGGCCTCGCTGTTCCTGATCTTCATACTGCTCACGATCATCGTCAACGGTGCCGCTCGGCTAGACCTCAATCTGATCACCGGAGTGCCCTCGACGATCCGCCCGGAGACTTCTGGCGTCCTGCCGGCGATCATGGGCACGCTGTTGGTCATCGGGATGACCGCGGTGATCGCGCTGCCGTTGGGCATCGCTGCAGCGATTTACCTGGAGGAATACGCTGACCGCACCCGCTGGTACAACAGGATGATCGAGTTGAACATCCAGAACCTGGCTGCGGTGCCCTCGATCATCTTCGGCATCCTGGTACTGGCCTTCGTGGTGCGCAGCCCGCTCAACCTGGGCGCGGTGGCACTGTCTGGATCGATCGCGCTCGCCCTGCTGATCCTGCCGGTCATCATCATCTCCACCCGGGAGGCCCTGCGGGCGGTGCCTGGTGAGATTCGGGACGGCTCGCTGGCCGTGGGGGCGACGCAGCTGCAGACCGTCTGGCACCAGCTGCTGCCGGCGGCGGTTCCGGGCATCGCGACAGGGTCGATCCTGGCCATCTCCCGAGCCATCGGCGAGGCCGCGCCGCTGGTCCTGATCGGGGCCACGTCGTTCGTCACCTTCAACCCCGACGGGCCGCTGTCGCGCTACACCGTCATGCCGGTGCAAATCTTCAACTTCGCGACCGAGTCTCGCGAGGAGTTCGTCGCGCTGACCTACGCCACCATCCTGCTGCTGATCATCATCCTGCTCGCGATGAACGGCCTGGCGATCTTCCTGCGCAACCGCTTCCAACAGCGTTGGTGATCCCGCTATGGCCCGAGAGGACCACGAACCGATGAGCTCCTTCGAGCAGACCGTGAGTGTCACCCGGTCGGCGAGCGGACCGGAGGAAAACCGTGAGGTGCACGTGGAGGTGCAGGACCGTCGGGCTGTGCGCGCGGGTGTGTCCGCCGAGCCCGTGATGGCGGTGCACAACCTGCACGTCTATTACGGAGACTTCCTCGCCGTGCGCGAGGTCGACCTCACCTTCGGCGCCGGTGCGATCACCGCGCTGATCGGACCTTCGGGGTGCGGCAAGTCGACCGTGCTGCGGTGCTTGAATCGGATGAACGACCTCGTCACGGGCGCCCGCGTCGAGGGCAGTGTGACCTACCATGGCGTGGACATCTATGGGCCCCAGGTCGACCAGATCGAGGTCCGCCGCCGGATCGGGATGGTCTTCCAGAAGCCCAACCCATTCCCCAAGTCGATTTACGACAACATCGCCTACGGCCCGAAGGTCACCGGCATGAAGGCCAACCTGGACGACGTCGTCGAGCAGGCGTTGCGCAGCGCGGCGCTGTGGGACGAGGTGAAGGACAAACTCAAGCAGAACGCTTACGGTCTGTCCGGAGGCCAGCAGCAGCGCCTGTGCATCGCCCGCGCCATCGCCACCCGTCCGGACGTGATCCTGATGGACGAGCCATGCTCGGCGCTGGATCCGATCGCGACATCCAAGATCGAAGACCTGATGCTGGAGTTGATCAAGAACTTCTCGATCATCATCGTTACCCACAACATGCAGCAAGCGGCCCGGGTGTCGGACAAGACGGCGTTCTTCACCGCCGAAGTCGACGACAAGGGCAAGCGGGTCGGCAGGCTCGTCGAGTTCGACGACACGTCGAAGATCTTCCGCAACCCCGCCGACGAACGGACCGAGGGCTACATCGCGGGCCGCTTCGGGTGAACGGCGCAGAGGTCAATGGGTGGGGCGTCAGCGGGCGGGGCAGACGACGCCGGCCGCGCTGCCGCCGCGCCGGGCCGGCTCTCCGGCGGCGAGAATCTGGCTGCCGGGGCGGAATTCCAGCGCCGAAGCCACCCCGATATCCGGGCTGATCTTGATCGTGGGATCCAGCGGTGAGGTATCGCTGATCGCGAGCCTGTGTCCGAGCGCTTCCAGGCCAGGTGTGGTGGACGCCGCGATGAACGCCGGCTCGGCTTGCGTGGTGGCGATGTTGCGCTGGGACGCGCGAGGTGCGGCGATCGCGTCCGGCAGGCTCATGCCGAGGTCGATCCGGTTGACCAGGATCTGCAGCACCGTGGTGATGATCGTGGCGCCACCCGGCGAGCCGACCGCGAGGAACGGCTTGCCGTCCTTCAGCACGATGGTCGGCGACATGCTTGAGCGCGACCGCTTGCCGGCCGCCGGCAGGTTGGGATCGGGCGCGCTGCCTTGGGTCGGCGCGAAATTGAAGTCGGTTAGTTCGTTGTTGAGCAGGAACCCTCGGCCGGGAACTACGATCCCGCTGCCGCCCAACTGCTCGATCGTGTTGGTGTACGACACGACATTGCCCGCACTGTCGGCGACCACGAAGTGGTTGGTGTGGTTGCCCTGGTCGGGCACCCCGACGCCCGCTCCGACCGGCGTACAGCCACGCGATCCGGCGAACAGGTCGCCCGGCGCGACCGGGCTGGTGGCGGCCTTCGCCGGGTCGATGAGGCAGGCACGCTGGCGGCCGAAAGACTTCGAAAGCAGTTGCTGCTGAGGCACGTCCACGTATGTGGCGTCGCCGAGGTAGCGGTTGCGATCGGCGAACGCGAGCCGGGTGGCCTCCAGGTAGTGGTGCAGCGCCTGCACCGGGCTCATCGCGGACAGGTCGTCGTTGCCGAGGATGTTGAGCGCCTCGCCATCGGTGATGCCGCCACTGGAGGACGCCGCCATGCCGTACACATCGAGGCCGCGGTAGTTCACGTGCGTCGGGTCGGAGTCCAGCGCGCGGTAGGCCCGCAGGTCGGACAGTGTCATAAGGCCGGGGGTCATCGGACCGGGCCTGGCCTCCAGCGTGGCGCCGGGTGCCAGCGATGGGTGCTGCACGGCGTTGACCAGGTCGGTGCCGATTGAGCCGCCGTAGAGCGCGCCGATCCCGCGCTCGCCGATCTCCCGGTAGGTCTTCGCGAGGTCGGGATTGCGCAGTATCGAGCCCACCGCGGGTGGCGCGCCGCCGGGCAGGAACAGTGTCGCCGTCGAGCCGAACTGGGCGAAGCGCTTGGCGTTCTGCTGCGTCTGCTCCTGGAACGTCGCGTCGACCACGAAGCCGCGCTCGGCGACCTGCTCGGCCGGCCGCAGGTTCTCAGCGAGCCCGAAGCGGCCCCACCGCTGCAGCGCGCGCTCCCAGGTGGCCAGCGTACCCGGCACGCCGACGGACAGTCCGATATTGACCGCGGTCGGGAACGGCACTGGCTGCCGGGTGGTTGGGTCGATGAACATCGACGGCCCGGCGGCCGCTGGCGCGGTCTCCCGCCCGTCGATCGTGGACACCCGGTGGGTGCGCGTGTCGTAATAGACGAAGTAGCCACCGCCACCGATGCCCGCGACGTAGGGATCGGTCACGCCGAGAGTCGCCGCAACCGCGACAGCAGCGTCGGCGGCGGTTCCGCCCTTGCGCAACACGTCCAGGCCAGCCTGCGTCGACTCCGCGGTGTCCGAGACCACCGCGCCGCCGTACCCCTGCGCCAGCGGTGTCTTGACTGGCGGGTGTAACCGCAATGCCGCCTGCGCGGGAGCCGCGGCCCCGGTGACCAGCCCCGCCCCGAGCAGTACCGCCGCGGCAAGTGCGGTACCGAATCGACGCGTCCGCATCCGCGGCCCCCCATCGATCGACGTTACAGCAAATCGACTTTACCGTGATCGACGTTCCGGTTTGGTTCTTACCCGCGTTGGTTCTTACCCGCGCAGCGCCCATACCGCTATTGCCTCGTCCACCAGTACCGGTGGCTCGGCTTCCAGGTCGGCCAACCTATGGATCCGCTCCGCCGAGGCCAGTACCAGCCGGGCACCCGTGTGGGTAGCGATCGCCACGACGTCGGCCGCGGGCAGTTGCGGATTCACTGGCAATGGCACTGCACCCCGCCGGATCGTGCCGGTGAAGGCGTCAACGAAGAGGGGACCGTCCGGCAGCATGATCAGCACCCGCTCCTGGGGGCGCACGCCGAGTTGAGCCAGCGCAGCCGCTACCGCGGTTGCCCGGTCGGCTGGCTCCCTCGATGGTTGCGGATCCCTCGATGGTTGCGGATCGCAGTGGCGCATCCCATCACCGCCCTGGCCGATGGTTTCCTGCCACAGACAACCACCCGCACGGGCTGTGAGCGGGTCGTTCGTAGGTGACTATGATCTCGGTCACTGCTCCTCTCCGCTATCAGATAAACCTGGGGTGAGGAGCATCGGTGTGACGACTCAAGAACAGCTGAAGCGCCACTGAAACGACTCGGGGGTCACTGGTGGAGTTCGCGATTCTCGGTCAGCTGGAAGTGCACGATCAGCACCGTCGGATCGAGGTGTCCGGCACTAAGGAGCGGTTGCTGCTGGCCGTGCTGGCGGTGCACGCCAACGAGGTGGTCTCGGCCGACCGGCTGATCGAGGTGCTCTGGGGTGCCGAACCGCCGACCACCGCAGCGAACACGTTACAAGCCCACGTGTCCCACCTGCGCCGGGTACTCGAGCCCGATCGCGCCCCGCGAGCCCAGGACGGCGTGCTCCGGACCCGTGGCCAAGGCTACGCGCTGGCCGTCGCGCCCGAGGCGATCGACATCGTGCGATTCACGCGGTTGGCTCGCGAGGGCCGTGACGCGCTGCCCGCCGACCCAGTTCGGGCGGCCGAAACACTGAGCCGGGCGTTGGCGTTGTGGCGTGGTGAGCCGCTAGCCGAGTTCGGTTTCGCGCTTTTCGCTCAGGCCGAGATCATCCGGCTGACCGAGCTGCACTTCGCCGTGGTGGAGGATCGTATTGAGGCCGACCTCGCGCTGGGCCGGCATGCGGAGCTGTGCGGCGAATTGAGCCGGGCGGTGACCGAGCAGCCGCTGCGGGAAAGGCTGTGGTCCCAACTCATCCGGGCGCTGTACCGCTGCGGGCGGCAGGGCGACGCGCTGGGGGCGTATTCGCGGCTACGCGGGCAGCTGAGGGAGCAGCTCGGTATCGATCCGAGCCCAGCCCTGGTCCGGTTGCAGGAGGCCGTACTCGCCCAGTGCCCCGAGCTGGACTGGCGCCCACCGCAGCCCCAGCCCCATCTCCAGCCCAGGCCCAAGCCCTCCGGGCCGGCCGGGGTGCCTACTCCCGAAGAACGGCTGCTGGCAGCTCGCGCTGCGCTGGCCGCGCACGACTGGCAGCGGGCGTTCGAGCTGTTGTCCGCCGCGGACCGGTCGGCGCCGCTGGCGGCGGGGGACCTCGACGGCCTGGCCGAGGCGGCGCTCTGGTTGGGGTGGTACCGGAAGTCGCTGTCCGCGCGGCAGCGCGCGCATCACGCCTTCCTGCAGGCCGGCGATCACCGCCGGGCCGCTCTGGCCGCGGTCATGCTCGCGACGCAACACACTGGTCGTCGGCAGTTTGCGGTGGCCAGCGGCTGGTTCCATCGCGCGCAGCGACTGCTCAAAGACGAGCCCGACTGCGCCGAGCACGGCTACCTGTCCTGGGTTGCCACGCTCGTCGCGCTGGGCACGGGCGACCTTGAGGCGTGCCTCGCCGCAGCCCGGTCGACCCACGAGGTTGGTGTGCGATACGGCATCGCGGAGCTGCAGGCCATCGGGATGGCCTTCCAGGGCTCGGCGCTCATTCACCGCGGGCAGGTCGCGGAGGGGCTAGCGCTGCTGGACGAGGCGATGGCGATGGCTGTTGGCGGGGACCTTCCGCCCATCCCCACCTTGACGATCTTCTGCCGGACCATCGCCACCTGCTATGAGCTGGGCGACTACCGCCGCGCTGAAGAGTGGACCGAGGCCATCGAGGACTGCTTCGTGCGCACCGGGCGGACCATGGTCCCCGGCGACTGCGAGACTCACCGTATCGGGCTCATGGTCAGTCGCGGTGCTTGGGCGCTCGCCGAGCAGGATGCCCGCCGGGCCTGCGCAAGCACGCAGTACTTCGATCTCGCCCACGCCGGCCTCGCCTTTGCCAGCATCGGTGAGATCCGGCTGCGGATCGGCGACCTCGCAAGCGCCGAGGAGGCCTTCGCCAAGGCCGAGGAACTGGGGGTCAGCCCGTTGCCCGGCGGGGCCCTGCTGCAGCTGCTGCGCGGCCACTCCACCGAGGCGGCCGCGACGATCAATGCCGCACTGGCCAGCAGGGGCGGGGACCGCCTGGACCGCACCCGGCTGCTTCCTGACCAGGTGACTATCGCACTGGCCGTCGACGATCTCCAGACTGCCCGCAGCGCCGCGGCCGAACTGGCCGAGTCGGCGCAGACCTACGGCAGCAAAGCGCTGCTCGCGGCGGCCGAGGCCGCTCGCGGTGCGTTGGCGCTGGCCACCGGTGAGGATGACCCGCTGCCGTCGCTGCGCCGCAGCGTCGAGCTGTGGCACGAGGCCGGGTCGCCCTATGAGAGCGCGCGGGCCAGGGTGTTGCTGGCAACTGCGCGAGACCGAGCGGGTCAACCGGAGGCGGCGCGGGTCGAGCTGGCCGTCGCCCTGGCCTGCTTCGATCGCCTCGGCGCCCGGTTGGACGCCGAGGCTGTCACTGAGCCGGCCGCTGTTGACTGAGCCCCGGCCATGAGAAGGACGATCAGTATCGCCCTGGGTCAGCGGCGGCTGATCCCGCTGCTCACTGCTCGTCGAGATATGTCGTTTCCCCGTTTGAGCCTGCGTTGAGGATGTCTCCCTCGATCACAAGCGCAGGGTCAGCAGCCCGCTTGTGGAACCATCGGCCCAGCGCCACCAGCCGGTCGGCGAATTTGTGCTGCTCCTCAGCCGTGATGCTGCCGTCGATGACCCGCATGGCGAACGGGATCACGTCGGAGTTGAGCCGTGCCAGCTCAGCGAGCAGCTCTCGGTCCTGCCGGATCACGGCGTCACCCTGTCCACGCGTACGCGTTGCTCGTCGCCGTGAGGCGTCGTCTGTGCTGAGACCTGCCAGGGGTGCCGGGGGACAGCATTGTGGGAGTCCTTGCACTTTTTTGTACCGAAGTGGACAGCATGGACGTGGCGACTGAAGCGCAACTGGAGCGCCACTGGAGTGAGGCGGGAGGCCTTGGTGGAGTTCGCGATTCTCGGGCCGCTGGAGGTGCCGCTGGGTGAGTTCGGTTTCGAGCTTTTCGCTCAGGATGAGATCATCCGGTTGACCGCGCGGGCCAAGGTGCTCGCGTTGCTCATCGCCGTGCGGCATGTGGGGCCGGGGAGGAAGCGGATCAGGGCGGGCACCAGCGTGACAGCATGTGAGGGCACTTGCGCACTTCGTACTCGCGGTGGATGCGCCGGCCGCGGGTTGGCAGCTATGCTCGGCCGCTGCTGTCCTGCGTGGTCGGCGATGCTGAAGTGAAGAGCGTGGACGTGGTGACTGAAGAACAACTGGAGCGCCACTGAAACGGAGTCGGGAGGCACTGGTGGAGTTTGCGATTCTCGGTCCCCTGGAGGTGCTGGACGAGCATCGTCGGATCAAGGTGTCCAGCGCTAAGGAGCGGTTGCTGCTGGCCGTGCTGGTAGTGCACGCCAATGAGGTGGTCTTGGCCGACCGGCTGATCGAGGTGCTCTGGGGCGCCGAACCACCGGCCACCGCGGCGAACACGTTGCAGACCTACGTGTCCCACCTGCGCCGGGCGGTCGAGCCCGATCGCACTCCACGAGCCCAGGACGGCGTGCTCCGGACCCGCGGTCAAGGCTACGAGCTGGTCGTCGCGCCCGAGGCGGTCGACGCGGTGCGGTTCGAGCGGTTGGCCCGCGATGGTCGCGACGCGCTGCCCTCCGACCCGAAGCAGGCGGCTGACACGCTGCGCGCGGCGCTGGCGTTGTGGCGTGGTGAGCCGCTGGGTGAGTTCGGTTTCGAGCTTTTCGCTCAGGCTGAGATCATCCGCTTGACCGAGCTGCGGGCTGCAGTGCTGGAGGACCGTGTCGAGGCTGACCTCGCGCTGGGCCGGCATGCGGCGTTGTGCGGTGAATTGAGTCGGGCGGTGACCGAGCTGCCGTTGCGCGAGCGGTTGTGGTCCCAGCTCATCCGGGCGTTGTACCGGTGCGGGCGGCAGGCTGAGGCGCTGGGGGCCTATGCGCGGTTGCGTGAGCAGCTCAGTGAGCAGCTCGGTATCGATCCGAGTCCGGAGCTGGTTCGGTTGCATGAGGCCGTGCTCGCCCAGCGTCCCGACCTGAACTGGCATCCGCCCCAGCCCCAGCCCACGCCCGGGCCTTCCGTACCGGTGGAGGTGCCTGCTCCCGGAGAACGGCTGCCGGCAGCCCGCGATGCGCTGGCCGCGCACGACTGGCAGCGGGCTTTCGAGTTGCTGTCGGCTGCGGACCGGGTGGCGCCGCTGGCCGCGGAGGACCTCGACGGCCTGGCCGAGGCGGCGTGCTGGTTGGGGCGGTATCGGGAGTCGCTGTCCGCGCGGCAGCGGGCGCATCACGCCTTCCTACAAGCCGGCGACCACTGCCGGGCCACTCTGGCCGCAGCCATGCTCGCGATCCAGCACGGATTTCTCCGGCAGTTCGCGGTGGCCAACGGTTGGTTCCAGCGCGCGCAGCGGCTACTTGAGTCCGAGCCCGACTGCGCCGAGCATGGCTACCTGTCGGTGGTCACGCTCGCCGCGCTGCACACGGGCGACCTTGAGGCCGACCTGGCCGTCGCCCGGTCGGCCTACGAGGTGGGGGTGCGACATGGCGTGGCGGAGCTGCAGGCCATCGGGCTGGCATTCCAGGGCGTGGTACTCATCCACCTCGGGCACGTTGCGGAA
>DASYIL010000126.1:0-2362 GCA_035997545.1 Pseudonocardiaceae bacterium | reverse complement strand
GCCATGCGGCGTAGGCGATACGACCAAGGTCGCAGCACCGGCGGCCCGGATGTCACCCCGCAAAGGGCTGGCACAGACGTGCAGCCGGTGGCCGACCCCTGGGGAAAACCCCCACGTGAACACGCCCGCTAGCCGGATATGCGCTCGCCGGGCCGCTGCCTACGGTCGGGATCATGAAATGGATCAAGCTTGCCGCGGCGGCCACCGGTCTCCTCGCCACAGCCGTCCTCGTCCCAGCGACCATGGGTACCGCTTCCGCCGCCCCCGTCGCCAATCATGCGTCGGCGGTCCCGGTCTCCGGGCAGGGCGCGCCACCCGTACCGGTGCTGAACTGGGGCGCGTGTCACAGTGGCTTCCAGTGCGCTACGGCGCAGCTGCCTCTGGACTACAAAGACCCCGACGACACGAAGATCAGCCTCGCGGTGATCCGGCACCTGGCCACCGATCCCGCCCGCCGGCTCGGGACCATGTTCGTCAACCTCGGTGGTCCCGAGGAGCAGATCGAGCCCTTCGTCTCCGGCTTCACGGCCATGATCCCCGCGGAGTTGCGGGCCCGGTACGACATCATCAGCTTTGACCCGCGCGGCTTCGGCCTCAGCACCGCGGTGCGCTGCTTCTCAAACATGACCGAGGAGAACACCTTCCTGGCCGGCCTGCCGCTGTACCCTGTCGGCGCGCAGCAGGACTCGGAGTGGGAGCAAGCCTGGGCTCGGTTCGACGGGCTGTGCGCCCAGCGGAACGGCCGCCTGCTCGACCACGTCACCACCGCCGACACAGCCAGGGACATGAACCTGCTCCGCCAGGCCGTGGGCGCACCCACACTGAACTACCTCGGCGCTTCCGACGGCAGCGCGCTCGGTGCCATCTACGCCAACCTGTTCCCTGCCACGACCGGGCACATGGTCCTGGACGGCAGCGTGGACCCGGTCGCCTGGAGCAGCAGCGGCACGCTGCCCGCGGTGATACGCCAGAACCGGGACCTAGCCGACGTGGCGGCCCTGCGGTCATACCTTGACCTGTGCGGCCAGGCACCCGTCTCGGCGTGCGCGTTCTCCGCCGGAACCCCGGCCGCCACCGAGGCCAAGTTCGCCACGCTGGAAAAGCGCCTACTACACCATCCGGTGACCATCGGCACCCCACCGCAGACCGTCACCTACGCCAACCTGGTGAACCCTACGGAGCTGGAAGCGGTGAGCACGCTGCAGAGCAACGCCGTGCTGCTCCAGCAACTCTGGGTCGCCTCCGCTTCGTCTTCTCATGCCGCGCCCACCTCAGCTGCCGCGGCTTCTCCGGGTGCGACGGCCGTCGCACCCACCGCGCCCGCGAACGCGTCCGGGGACGTCTACACCGGGCTGGACCAAACCTACGCCGTGATCTGCACCGACAATGCGGACCCGCGCAACGTCAGCGACTACGAGGCCGCCGCGCGGCTGGCCGAGGCCCGCGCGGGCGGATTCGGGCTGTACTGGGCGTGGCAGGAGGAGGCGTGCGCGCACTGGCCCACCGCGGCCCAGGACCGGTACACAGGCCCGTGGAACCGCCGCACCGCCAGCACCATCCTGGTGATGAGCCTCACCAACGACCCGATAACCACCTACCAGAACGCGATCGCGATGACTCGCGACCTCGCCAGGGCACGACTGCTGACCATCGACGGATTCGGGCACACCGAACTCCTCAACAACAACCCGAGCACCTGCGCCACCAACTATGAGGTCAACTACCTCACAACCGGCGCCCTGCCGCCAGCCGGCACCGTCTGCGCCCAGGGAACCCCGTTCCCCGTCCCGTCCTCGTGACGAGCTGAACAGCTCCCGGCTTGCCGTGCCACCCCTGGCAACCCGGGAGCGCTCGGAGCATGCCAGCGTTACCCTCGCAGTGCGTCAGAACTGCTTCGCCGTCGCTGACCTGGCACAACGTGCGTCAGACGGATGGCCACCCGGGACGCCGAGTTGGCCCGGCAGCCGTTGGACGTGTCAGAATTACTCTGCGAGTCGCTGCTGGGCGCTGTCAGCGCACTCGCCGATTTCGACAGCGTCATTTCATGGGTCCACCGGCGGCTCGCCGTGGTCGACGAGTTCGGCGAGCGAAGCGTCCTGGATATCGGCTGCGGGAGCGGCACCTTCGCGTCCCTGCTCGCAAGTCGAGGAAGGCCAGGGGTTGTGTCAGAGGGTTGGTAGCGGCCTGGCTCTTCGTGTTGGGGGCGGTGAGGGTGGGCGGACGAGCGGAGGGATCAACACAGCGGATGCGGTGGTTCGGCTCGCAGGCACTGTGACCGGCCCGCGTAGCCTAGTCTCGAGCGATATGGGGTTGATCTTCGATGATGTTGCGGGTGATCTCCCGCTGATCCAACGGGTGTGGT
>DASYIL010000125.1:0-2986 GCA_035997545.1 Pseudonocardiaceae bacterium | reverse complement strand
CACCGGTCCGCAGTTGGCCGCCCTGGACCGCGCCGGCAGGGCACAGGCCCTGCAAGACGCCGCAGTGATCGCCAGAGTCGCGCCCGAGCAGAAACTGCAAGTGATCGAGGCACTACGCGCCGCTGACCGAGTGGTCGCCATGGTGGGTGACGGCGCCAACGACGCTGCCGCCATCCGCGCCGCTGACGTCGGGATCGGCATCGCCGCCCGCGGGTCCGCCGCTGCCCGCAATGCCGCCGATCTCGTGCTGACCGACGCCGACCTCACCGTGCTGTTCGAGGCAGTGACCGAAGGCCGGGCACTGTGGCGCAGCGTCACCGACGCCATCAGCATCTTGCTTGGAGGCAACGGCGGCGAAGTTGGCTTCACCGTGTTGGGCACCCTGCTCTCCGGCGCCTCCCCGCTGTCCACCCGGCAGCTGCTTCTGGTCAACCTGCTCACTGACATGTTCCCGGCCATGGCCGTCGCGGTCACCCCCACCGATGACCACCACGCAGGAAACCACGTCGGCCAGGGCACCGGGCCCGTCGGCACCGCCATGCTCGGTGCGCCCCTGACCCGACAGATCCGCCACCGCGGCATCCTTACCGGCCTGGGCGCCACCACCGCGTGGCTCATCGGCACCCTGACCCCGGGAAGTGCGCGGCGCACCAGCACCATGGCGCTGTGCGGGCTGGTCGGCACCCAGCTGACCCAAACCCTCATCGGACGTCACCGCAGCCCGCTAGTGTTGGCCACCAGCCTGGGCTCGGCGACCGTGCTGGTCGGCATCGTCCAAACCCCCGGGCTCAGCCACTTCTTCGGCTGCACCCCACTAGGACCCCTCGCCTGGGCCGGCGTCGGTGCCGGGATAGCAACCGCCGCCGCCGGTCCCCGACTCCTAGCACCCCTCAACAGGACATCAAACGGACTCGGCGCGCCGCCGCGCTGCGCGTAGTCGACTGAGCCCGCACCCACTCAGTACCACGCCCGGCCCCCGCCGCGGTGAACCCGAGGACGGGAGTTGCGCGGCGTCACCCCAACGCACTGGGTGTATGGCCGGCGCCGGCAGATCGAGGCGGGTCCCGTTCAGGCTTGTTCGAGAGCTTCACCGAAGGCGTGCATGGTGTTGCTGTGGCGTTGGTCGGCCAGCAGGTGTCCGGCGGCGATGACGAGGGCCACCGGCCACTCGATGATCTCCAGCGCGGTCAAGATGGCGATCCCGGCGAGGTAGGCGAGCTGGTCGGGTGGTCCGAGGTTGATCGGCCCGAGGGCCGGCAGCGTAACGTGCAGACCGCTGCGCTCGGTGACCTGCTTCGGGGCGCTCCGGCCGGCTGATCCCGCGGTTTCGCCGGGTGTCTTTCTGCTGTTGGTGACAGTCATTGGAGTGCCTTTCGATGGTGTTCGACGAGATCGTGGTTGATTGGGTTTCCCGGTGGGTATCTGAAGTAACCTGAAGTAACCCGTCTAAGGAGGAACTATGCCAACTCGTTCGCGTTCGGAAACTGAGCACGACCTCGACGGCGAGACCACCACCGCACAAGCTGAGGTCGGCGCTAGCGTCCAGGGCTCGGGCGGCGGCCAGCCCAAGAGTTTGGGTGCCTTGGCAGGATTCCGGCTGCCGCTGCCCGGAATGGGAGATGTGGACCCCCTGCGGTTGTTGTGGCTGGGTGGTCTCGCGGCGTTGGTAACCATCGAGCTCATCGAGTGGCCGGTGGCGTTGGCGGTGGGCGTGGGCAGCGTCGTCGCCGAACACTTGGCCCGCGAGGACCTACGCAGGGACTTGGCCGCGCATTCCTAGCGCCGGCCGCGCCGGTGCTTGGTGAGCTGCTGGGCACCGCCCTGGCGTTTGCCCGGTCCGCCAGGCACTGGGCATTCTGTCAGGGGCAACGTCGGTTAGACCGCATTCACCGTGCTCCGCGCCGCGAGCACCGGCCGCCCCCGCCATCGGCGCGCGGGCTTCTGCTGGTCAACCTGCTCCCTGACCTTGCATCTGCGATGACCACGCGCTACGGGCGCCCCTACCCGCCACCGCCACCGAGACCAGTGCCGCCTGGACCGCTGCGTGCCTGACCGACCGCGCCAAGCGGGCCCGCACCGTGCATTGGCCGCGCTCGTCGACGTGCAACTCGGCCAGACTCGGCCATCGCGATAGTCCCAGCCCCGCCGTGCTGGCAAGTAGCCGCGGTTCGGTTCGTCGTCGCCGGCACCACTACGCCGCTCCCAATGCCGCCACCGCGCTGCCACCCAGCTGCACAGTCCCGGCTGGGGCCGTTGCTGGGCGAGCAGCCAGCGGCGTCAACCGCTGTTCACCCCAAGGTCGCGAAGCCGTCGGCTCCACCTCGCCTGGCTGCTACCACCGGCTCCTAACCTGGCGGTCGTGGAAGAGCTGCTCATCGACGTACTCGCTGCAGGCCTCGCCTTTCTGCTCGAACTGCTCCTGGTCCGGCTGATCCGCCAAGTCCTGCCTGTGCAGTGATAGGGAAGCGCCGCTCGTTGTCCTGCGCAAGCCGGGGACCAGATCTTCCTCACGACTCAGCACCTCACGGTCGTCAGTCATGACCGCAGTGTGGCGCAATCGTGGGGGTGGGGGAGGTCGAGGGTGGCTCGCACCCCACCGGACCCGACGCAGTTGTGAGATCGCCGGGGCCGGTCAGCAGGCATAGGTCTCAGTGTGGCAGCGCTAGGCGCGGTGATCAGATCGTCGTGGTGCTCGACGTCGACGGGGGTGGTGTCCTGCTGGAGGATCTGGGCGTCGGCGGCCTGCGGCTGGTGTCGCGACACCAGGTAATTCCCTGCCTGCAGGTGCTCGCTGTATTGGGCACATGCTTTTTGGCGATGAAATGACCCCGTTGGCTAATCTTGGTTGGGCAGGCCCAGGTAGCGGGCGCGGCGGATGCCGGTGACGTGGGTGGTCTGACGCATGGTGCCCTCGACCCCGGCCCGGATCTTGTAGTCGTTGTGCCACCGGTCGGTGGTCTGCTCGGCGCGGGCTTGCTCGATGGCC
>DASYIL010000124.1:0-14975 GCA_035997545.1 Pseudonocardiaceae bacterium | reverse complement strand
GACGAGGTCATCGGCATCGACATGCTCACCGACTACTACAACCCGGCCCTCAAGGAGCGGAACCTGATGCCGCTCCGGAACTGGAACTCCTTCTCCTTCCACCGCGTCGACCTGGTGGACGCGCCGCTGTCACTGCTCCTGGATGGGGCGGAGGTGATCTACCATCTGGCCGGTCAACCCGGGGTGCGCTCCTCGTGGGACCACGACTTTCCCCAATACGTCACTCGTAACGTGCTGGCCACCCACGCGATGCTGGAAGCTGCCCGGCGCCGGCCGATGCGCAAGATGGTCTTCGCTTCCAGTTCCTCGATATATGGCGAGGTCGAGACCTACCCCACGGTCGAGACACTGCGGCCGCAGCCCGCTTCGCCCTACGGGGTGACGAAGCTGGCGGCCGAGCATTTGTGCGAGCTGTACCGTACGACGTCCGACGTACCCACCGTCTCGCTGCGCCTATTTAGCGTGTATGGGCCGCGACAACGTCCCGACATGGCATTTTCCCGGCTGCTGGCGGCCATCACGCACGACCGGCCATTTCATCTTTACGGCGACGGCGAGCAGACCCGTGACTTCACCTACGCATCAGACGTGGTCGCCGCCATGCGGGCCGCAGCCTACTCGGAGTTCACCGGGGTCGCCAATATCGGCGGCGGTAACCAGGTGTCGATGAATCAGGTGATCGCCACTATCGAGCAGATCGCCGGCCCGGTTCAGCTGGTACGGCTGCCCGTTGCCCACGGAGAGGTGCGCCATACCGGTGCCGACATCACGCTGGCCAGGACCGCATTCGGCTACACTCCGACGGTGGGCCTGACTGACGGAATTGCCGCCATGGTGGAGGCCGAGCGTCGCACTAGTCGCAAGCATGGGCTCTCCCGTGAACTCCTTTGACACGACGATGGCCTATCCTCGGCGCCGCGCGGCGCTTCGTGATCGGCTGCGCGAGGGTGAACTCGACGCGCTGCTGGTCACCGACCTGATCAATGTCCGTTACCTCACCGGATTCACCGGCTCCAACGGTGCGCTGTTGGTGCACGTCGAGAGCGACGAGCGCAGTGTGTTCTGCACCGACGGTCGCTACCGCACGCAGGCCCAGCTTCAGGTGCCCGACCTACGCACGGTGATCGAAAGATCCAGTTCGCTGCGGCTGGCCAAGGAAGCCACCGAGGCCGGGATCGGCCGGCTGGGTTTTGAGAGCCACGTGGTGACCGTGGACGGGCACGCCGCCCTCGCGAAGGTCACTGGCGCGAACCTGTTGGTCGCCACCTCCCGGCCGGTGGAGGCGTTGCGGTTGATCAAGGACGATACCGAGGTCGCCGCGCTGCGCGCCGCTTGCGCGGCCGCCGACATCGCCCTGACCGGGTTGCTTGCCGACGGTGGACTGCGCCCGGGTCACACCGAGCGCGAAGTGGCGCGCGACCTGGAGGCCCGGATGGTGGTGGTGGGCGCTGCTGGTCCCTCCTTCGAGACCATCGTGGCGACCGGCGCGAACTCCGCGGTGCCTCACCACCGCCCGACCGACGTCGAACTGCGCCGCGGCGACCTGCTGAAGCTGGACTTCGGTGCCCTGGTCGACGGCTACCACTCCGACATGACCCGCACCATGGTGCTGGGGGAGCCGGCCGGGTGGCAGCGGGAGCTCTACGACCTGGTTGCCACGGCACAGGCCGCCGGGCGTGCCGCGCTGCGGGCCGGGGCCGACGTCCGTGACGTGGACGCGGCGGCCCGGGAGGTGATTGCACAGGCCGGGCACGGCGAGGACTTCGTGCACGGTCTCGGCCACGGCGTCGGCCTGCAGATCCACGAGGCTCCGGCGTTGTCGCAGTTCGGGGTCGGTACACTGGTGGCAGGCATGACGGTCACCGTCGAGCCAGGTGTCTACCTGGCGAATCGGGGCGGCGTGCGTATCGAGGACACTCTCGTCGTCTCCGACGGCGAGCCCGAGCTCCTCACCCAGACCACGAAGGACCTCGTGGTCGTACCCTGCTTGCGATGACCGTGCTTGCGATGACCGGGAGTGACAGGCTGACGTGGCCACCACCAACGACTTGAAGAACGGACTCGTGCTCAACCTCGACGGCCAGCTGTGGTCGGTCGTGAACTTTCAGCACGTCAAACCAGGTAAGGGCGGCGCTTTCGTGCGGACCACCCTGAAGAACGTGCTATCCGGCAAGGTCGTGGACAAGACGTTCAACGCCGGCACCAAGGTCGACACCGCCACCGTCGACCGGCGCGAGATGGCCTACCTGTACGCCGATGGTGTCGACTTCGTGTTCATGGATTCCGACACCTTCGACCAGATCACCATCCCCGATGAGACTGTTGGAGAGGCGAGGAAGTACCTGCTGGACAACCAGACCGTGGTGGTCGCCATGCACGACGGCCTCCCACTCTACGTTGAGCTGCCCACCTCGGTGGAATTGGTGATCTCGCACACCGACCCTGGCCTGCAGGGAGACCGGTCGACCGGCGGCAACAAGCCCGCCACGCTGGAGACCGGCGCGGAGATCCAGGTGCCACTGTTCGTCAGCACCGGCGAGAAGGTCAAGGTCGATACCCGGGACGGGCGCTACCTCGGCCGCGTCAGTACCTGACATGGGCGCTCGAAGCAAGGCCCGCAAACGCGCCGTCGACATCCTGTTCGAATCCGACCTTCGCGGGCTGGACCCGGTCACGCTGCTCGCTGAACGGGTCGGGGCGCCAGGGCTGCCCCCAGTCAGTGATTACACCGTCTCGTTGGTGCAGGGCGTGACCGCACACCGGGACGACATCGATCGGATGCTTGCCGAGCACGCCCGAGGTTGGGCCGTGGAGCGGATGCCTGCGGTCGACCGGGCGGTGCTTCGGCTGGGCGTGTTCGAACTGCTGTTCTCCGATGAGGTGGACGACGCGGTAGCCATCGACGAGGCCATCGAGCTGGCTAGGTCGCTGTCCACCGACGACTCGCCGCGATTCGTCAACGGAGTGCTTGGCGCCATCGCTACGCTGGCGCGTGGTTCGTGACTCGCAATCAGTGCTCTAGCGCTGCCCTAACGCCGGCTGCCACTCACAACTCTTCTTTCTCCTTGACGGGGCGAGCCTCGGGGGGCAGCACCCCCCAGCCGATCAGCTGCTCAGTGAGATCGCCCGGCGACATGTCGTAGATGATTGCCAGCGAGCGCAGGTCCTCGGTCCGGATGGACAGCACCTTGCCGTTGTAGTCACCGCGCTGGCTCTGGATCGTCGCGGCATAGCGGGCCAGCGGGCCTACCTTGTCCACCGGCAACTGCTGCAGCCGCTCCAGGTTGATGACGATCTTGGTCGCCGGCTCGCCCCCGGAGGGTATCCGGCCTTCAGGTAGCAGTTCAGGCACCGGAACCCCGTAGAAGTCGGCAAGCTCGGCGAGCTTCTGCACGGTGACCGCGCGGTCGCCCCGCTCGTAGGAGCCGACCACCACGGCCTTCCAGCGGCCCGCTGACTTCTGCTCGACACCGTGCAGCGACAGCCCCTGCTGCTGCCGGATGCCGCGCAACTTAGACCCCAGTGCCTTGGCATAGTCGCCCATCTGGCGCTTCTCCTTCTTCTTCTTCTTCTTCAACCCCGACCAGTCAACGCCTGACGGCGCCACGCGCACATCGGGGATGATACGGAGAGTAATGCTGCGCTGAGTAACCTTCCAGGTCAAGCCATTGGGGGCCCAACACTGAGGAGAGCCACGCACACCACCCGGACGGGGCAGCGGGTGAGCGCCAGCAACCCCTAATACGACCTCCTGATACCGTCGGCGACCGGGTCCGGGCACCGGCCCGGCACCTTAACGTCCTTTAAGACCCGTCCGGTGAGGCGGGAAAGGAGATACACCGTGTCGTCCCTCTCCGGGACGGGCGCGGCAGGACCACCGCGGCAGCGTGAGCTGCTCTCGGCGGCCGATGTTGCGCGCATCGTCGCTCGAATGGCGCACCAGATCATCGAGCGCACCGCTCCTCAGCCGGTGGTGCTGCTCGGTATCCCCACCCGCGGCGTCCCGCTGGCGCACCGGCTGGCAGACCGGATCCGTGAGTTCGGCGGGACCCTGGCCGTAGTGGGCACCTTGGACATCACCCTGCACCGAGATGACCTGCGGCGCAGGCCCACCAGACCGCTGCAGCTCACCAAGCTGCCCGCCGGTGGGCTCGACGATGCGCTGATCGTGCTGGTCGACGACGTGTTGTACTCCGGCCGCACCATCGCGGCGGCACTGGACGCGGTGCGTGAGTACGGCCGCCCGCGGGCGGTACAACTCGCCGTATTGGTCGACCGTGGCCACCGTGAGTTGCCGATCCGGGCCGACTACGTGGGCAAGAACATGCCGACCTCCCGGGACGAGGAGGTCGGTGTGCTGCTCGTCGAGACCGATGGCGCCGATGCTGTCGTGATCCGCCGGAGGCCCCGGTGAGGCACCTGCTCACTACCGCTGACCTGCAGCGCGAGACCGCCACCGCGTTGCTGGACACCGCCGACCGGCTCAAGCAGGCGTTGCGGGGCCGCGAGGTGCGCAAGCTGCCGACGTTGCGCGGGCGCACCGTGGTCACCTTGTTCTACGAGAGCTCCACCCGCACCCGGGCCTCCTTCGAGATCGCGGGCAAGTGGATGAGCGCCGACGTGGTCAACATCTCGGCCGCTGCATCCGCGGTGGCCAAAGGGGAGTCGCTGCGGGACACCGCGCTCACCCTGGCCGCGATGGGCGCGGACTGCGTCGTGATCCGCCACCCTGCCTCGGGTGCAGCGCATCGGCTTGCCGGCTGGGTGCCCGCGCACGTGATCAACGCCGGTGACGGTACCCACCAGCATCCGACCCAAGCGCTGCTGGACGCTGCTACGTTGCGTGAGCATTTGGGCACCCTGAATGGGCGGACCGTCACCATCGTAGGCGATGTGCTGCATAGCAGGGTCGCTCGCTCGAACATCCAGCTATTGATCACGCTGGGTGTCCGGATCCATCTCGTCGCCCCACCCACCCTGCTGCCCTGCGATGTGGAGAATTGGGAGTTTGAGAATTGGGGCGCGCAGAGCCAGCCGGTTACGGTCGGGCATGACCTCGACGCCGCGCTGCCCGGCACCGACGCGCTGATGGTGCTGCGAGTACAGGCTGAGCGGATGCATGGCGGGTTCTTCCCATCCGCCCGGGAGTACTCCCTCGGCTACGGGCTTACCGAGGCCCGGTTAGGGCTGTTGCCTGAGCATGCCGTCGTGCTGCACCCGGGGCCGATGCTGCGCGGCATGGAGATCGCGCACTCGGTCGCCGACTCGCCCCGCACAGTGATCACCGACCAGGTTCGAAATGGGGTGTATGTGCGGATGGCCGTGCTCTACCACCTGCTCGCGGCTCAGGACGAAGAAGCATGACTCGACCGCTGCTGCTGCGCGGGATCCGGCCCTACGGCGTGGGTGACCCGGTGGACCTGCTGGTCCGCGACGGGATGATCGCCGAGCTGGGCGGCTGTCTGGACGGCACCGGCGCCGAGGCGCTCGATGGTGCCGGGTTGGTTGCGCTGCCCGGTTTGGTCGACCTGCACACGCACCTGCGCGAGCCCGGTCGGGAGGACGCCGAGACGATCGCCACCGGCTCGGCGGCCGCGGCGTTGGGCGGCTATACAGCGGTATTCGCGATGGCCAATACCGATCCGGTCGCCGACACAGCCGTGGTCGTCGAGCACGTGTACCGGCGCGGCCGTGAGGTGGGGCTGGTCGATGTGCACCCGGTCGGCGCGGTCACCGCCGGGCTGCGCGGTGAGCGGCTCGCCGAGCTGGGAGCAATGGCCGGTTGCGCCGCCGCGGTGCGGATGTTCTCCGACGACGGATTGTGTGTGCATGACCCACTGCTGATGCGCCGTGCCCTGGAGTACATCCGCGGGCTGGGCGGCGTGGTCGCTCAGCATGCCGAGGACCCTCGGCTCACCGCCGGCGCCCAGGCCCACGAGGGCCAGATGGCTGCCCGGCTAGGGCTGGCTGGCTGGCCCGCCGCTGCCGAGGAGTCGATCGTGGCGCGGGACTGCCTGCTTGCCCGCGACGCCGCAGCGGCGCTGCATGTCTGCCACGTGTCCACCGCAGGCACGGTGGAGGTGCTGCGCTGGGCCAAGGAGCGCGGGATCCGGGTGTCCGCCGAGGTCACCCCGCACCACCTGCTGCTCACCGATGAGCGCCTGGCCGGCTACGACCCGGTGAACAAGGTCAACCCGCCGCTGCGCACCGCAGCCGACACTGCGGCGCTGCGCGCCGGACTGGCCGAGGGGATCGTGGACTGCGTGGCCACCGATCATGCCCCGCACGCTGCGCAAGACAAGGACTGCGAATGGTCCGCGGCCCGGCCGGGCATGCTGGGACTGCAGACCGCGTTGTCCGTGGTGGTAGCGACGATGGTCCGCGCTGGCCTGCTGGACTGGCGGGGGGTCGCCCGGGTGATGAGCGAGCGCCCGGCCCGGATCGGTGGGGCGATCGATCAGGGCCGCCCGATCGCGGTGGGACAGCCGGCGACGCTGGTCCTGGTGGACCCCGACGCCACCTGGACGGTGCGCGGCGCGCAGCTTGCCAGCCTGGCCGACAACACCCCCTATGAGGGGATGGAGTTGCCCGGCCGGGTGGTGGCCACCCTGTTACGTGGCGAGGTCACGACCGAGGACGGGAAGGTGCAGCGGTGACTACAGCCGCGGGAATGACGAGCAGGCCGGCCGCGCTGGTGCTGGAGGACGGCACTACTGTGCGCGGCGAGAGTTACGGTGCGGTCGGCCAGACGCTGGGTGAGGCGGTGTTCGCCACCGGGATGACCGGCTACCAGGAGACCCTCACCGACCCGTCCTACCGTCGTCAGATCGTGGTGCAGACCGCTCCACACATCGGTAACACCGGCTGGAATGACGAGGACGACGAGTCACACCGGATCTGGGTGGCCGGCTACGTCGTGCGCGACCCGGCTCGGATCCCCTCCAACTGGCGGTCCCGCCGGTCGCTTGAGGAGGAACTGTCCCGCCAGGGCGTCGTGGGGATCTCCGGGGTGGACACCCGCGCGCTGACCCGCCGGCTTCGCGAGCACGGCTCCATGCGGGCCGGGGTCTTCTCCGGCGACGCACTGGCCGAGCCGGCGCAGCTGGTGGCTCGGGTGCTGGCCAGCCCCCCAATGGCCGGCGCGGACCTGGTCGGAGAGGTCACCGTCACCGAGCCCTACATCGTCTCGGCCGGGGCCGCCGAGCGCCGGTTCCGGGTGGTGGCGCTGGATCTGGGGATCAAGTCCAATACCCCCCGGATGCTGGCCGCCCGCGGCATCGAAACGCACGTGCTGCCGGCCACCGCCACTCTGGAGCAGGTGCTGGAGCACGAACCCGACGGGATCTTCCTGTCCAATGGGCCGGGCGATCCGGCCACCGCAAACCACGCCGTCTCGCTGACCCGCGGGGTGCTGGAGCGGCGGGTACCGCTGTTTGGGATCTGCTTCGGCAACCAGATCCTCGGCCGGGCCCTGGGGCGGGGCACCTACAAGATGCGCTACGGGCACCGCGGGCTCAACGTTCCGGTCGTCGAGCACGCCACCAGGCGAGTGACGATTACCTCGCAGAACCACGGTTTCGCTGTCCAGGGCGAGCCCGGGGAGCACTTCGACTCAGAATTCGGTGCCGCGGTGGTGAGCCACTCCTGCCCCAACGACGGCACGGTCGAGGGCCTGACCTGCCTGGACACCCCAGCCTTCAGCGTCCAATATCACCCCGAAGCCGCCGCCGGCCCACACGACGCCGCCCACCTCTTCGACCAATTCTGTGAGCTGATGGCGGGCCAGCGATGACCACGCCGAATACGACGACTCGTCGCTGGAGGTAGCAATGCCGCGGAGGACTGACATCTCGCACGTATTGGTGATCGGGTCGGGGCCGATTGTGATCGGGCAGGCGTGTGAGTTTGATTACTCGGGGACACAGGCCTGCCGGGTGTTGCGGGAGGAGGGGCTGCGAGTCAGCCTGGTGAACTCGAACCCGGCGACGATCATGACCGACCCGGACCTCGCCAACGCCACCTACATCGAGCCGATCACCCCGGAGTTCGTCGAGAAGGTGATCGCTGCGGAGCGCCCGGATTCGTTGTTGGCCACGCTGGGCGGGCAGACCGCGCTGAACACCGCTGTCGCGCTCCACGAGAGCGGGGTGCTGGCGCGCTACGGCATCGAGTTGATCGGCGCCGACATCGACGCCATCCAACGTGGCGAGGACCGGCTGAAGTTCAAGGAAGTCGTCCGGGCGGTGGGTGCCGAGGTGCCGCGCAGCACCGTCTGCCGGTCCATCGACCAGGTGCGTGAGGCTGCCGGTGAGATGGGTCTGCCGGTGGTGATCCGGCCGTCGTACACCATGGGCGGGCTCGGTTCCGGGATGGCACACACCCCCGCCGAGCTCGAGCGGCTGGCTACGGCAGGCCTGGCCGAGAGCCCGGTGCACGAGGTGCTCATCGAGGAAAGCGTGCTGGGCTGGAAGGAGTTCGAGCTTGAGCTGATGCGTGATCACCGGGACAACGTGGTGGTGGTGTGCTCGATCGAGAATATCGACCCGATGGGCGTGCACACCGGGGACTCGGTGACCGTCGCACCGGCGATGACCCTGACCGATCGCGAGTACCAGCACATGCGCGACGTCGGCATCGCGGTGTTGCGCGAGGTCGGGGTGGACACCGGCGGCTGCAACGTCCAGTTCGCGGTACATCCTGAAAACGGCCGGCTGGTTGTGATCGAGATGAACCCGCGGGTATCGCGATCGAGCGCGTTGGCGTCCAAGGCCACCGGGTTCCCCATCGCCAAGATCGCCGCGAAACTCGCGATCGGCTACACCCTCGACGAGATCACCAATGACATCACCGGCGAGACCCCGGCCTGTTTCGAGCCCGCCCTGGACTACGTGGTCGTGAAGGTGCCCCGGTTCGCCTTCGAGAAGTTCCCCGGCGCGGACCCCACGCTCACCACCACCATGAAGTCGGTCGGCGAGGCGATGGCGCTGGGCCGCTCATTCCCCGAGGCGCTGGGCAAGGCGCTGCGCTCGATGGAGACCCCCGCCGTTGGCTTCTGGACCAGGCCCGACCCTCCTTCAACGTCCGTGGGCGCTGAGCTGGAGGCGCTGCGGGTCCCGCACGACGGCCGGCTCTACACCGCCGAGCGCGCACTGCGCTTAGGCGCGACGGTCGCGCAGGTAGCGTCCATCTCGGGAATCGACCCGTGGTTCATCGACCAGATCGCCAGCCTGGTCGAGCTGCGCGCTGAACTCGTCGCGGCGCCGCAGTTGGACGAGCCGTTGCTACGCCGGGCCAAGCGGTCCGGCGTCTCCGACCGGCAGCTGGCCGCCGTGCGCGCCGACCTCACCGAGCCCGAGGTCCGCGCCCTTCGCCACCGGCTGGGCGTGCGGCCGGTCTACAAGACGGTGGATACCTGCGCCGCCGAGTTCGCCGCCCGCACCCCGTACCACTACTCCGCCTACGAAAGCGACCCCGGTGCCGAGACCGAGGTCACCCAGCAGCGGGAGCGGCCCAAGGTGATCATTCTGGGCTCCGGACCGAACCGGATCGGCCAAGGCATCGAGTTCGACTACTCCTGCGTGCACGCCGCTATCGCACTGCGTTCGTCGCCCAGCCCGCCTGGCGGGTACGAGACCGTGATGGTCAACTGCAATCCCGAAACCGTGTCCACCGACTACGACACCGCCGACCGGCTCTACTTCGAGCCGTTGACCTTCGAGGACGTCATGGAGGTGGTGGACGCCGAGCGGGCTTCGGGCACCGTGGCGGGCGTGATCGTGCAGCTCGGCGGTCAGACCCCCCTGGGGCTGGCGCAGCGGCTTGCCGACGCGGGTGTTCCGGTGGTCGGCACCACTCCGGAGGCGATTCACCTCGCCGAGGACCGCGGCGCCTTCGGGGCGCTGCTGGAACGGGCCAGCTTGCCCGCACCAGCCTACGGCACCGCCACCTCCTACGAGGAGGCTCGCAAGATCGCAGATGAGATCGGCTACCCGGTGCTGGTCCGCCCCTCCTACGTGCTCGGCGGCCGCGGCATGGAGATCGTCTACGACGATGTGACTCTCGCCGGCTACATCGCCCGCGCCACCGAGATCAACCCTGAACACCCGGTGCTGGTCGACCGCTTTCTCGACGACGCCATCGAGATCGACGTCGATGCGCTCTGCGACGGCAGCGAGGTCTACCTCGGCGGGATCATGGAGCACATCGAGGAGGCCGGGGTGCACTCCGGGGACTCTGCTTGCGCGCTGCCGCCGATCGCGCTCGGGGAGTCCGACCTGGCCGCGGTGCGCGTCTCCACTGAGGCGATTGCCCACGGGATCGGCGTCCGCGGTTTGCTCAACGTGCAGTACGCGCTCAAGGACGACGTGCTCTACGTGCTGGAGGCCAACCCCCGGGCCAGCCGCACGGTGCCCTTCGTCTCCAAGGCCACCGCGGTGCCACTGGCCAAGGCCGCCGCCCGGATCATGCTTGGCGCCAGCATTGCCGAGCTGCGAGCGGAAGGCATGCTGGCACCGCACGGCGATGGTGGTGATCTGCCAGTTGACGCCCCAGTGGCCGTCAAGGAGGCTGTGCTGCCCTTCCACCGGTTCCGCACCGCGGAGGGCCAGGGGGTGGACTCCCTGCTGGGGCCGGAGATGAAGTCCACCGGCGAGGTGATGGGCATTGACGCCGCATTCGGGCAGGCCTTCGCGAAGTCTCAGGCCGCCGCGTACGGCTCGCTGCCGACGTCGGGGCGGGTGTTCGTGTCGGTGGCCAACCGGGACAAGCGCGCCATGGTGTTCCCGGCCAAACGGTTGGCCGACCTCGGCTTCGAGGTGCTCGCCACCCGGGGAACCGCCACCACGCTGCGCCGCAACGGGATCCCCTGCACTGTGGTGCCCAAGCACTTCGAGGGCCCGGACAACATCGTCGACCTGATCAACGCCGGGGAAGTCGATATGATCATCAACACGCCCTACGGCAATCCGGGTCCCCGGGTGGACGGCTACGAGATCCGCACCGCCGCGGTGTTGCGGGACATCCCGTGCATCACCACCGTGCAGGGCGCGGCGGCGGCCGTGCAGGGAATCGAGGCCCTGATCCGCGGCGACATCACCGTACGCCCCCTGCAAGCCCTCCACACGGCGCTGCGGGCCGCGTGCACTACACCGCATTCAGCAGGCCCAGCGGGGTTATCCGGTGTCCAATAACCCCGTTCAGCCCGCTGAATGCGGGTTCGGGGCACGTCTGAGCCGCGTTGTGGCGGCTCGGGGGCCGTTGTGTGCGGGGATCGACCCGCATCCGGAGCTGCTGCGCGACTGGGGGCTCGGCGACGACGTGGCTGGGCTCGAGAGGTTCGCCCGGGATGCGGTCGAGGCGCTGGCGCCGGAGGTAGCGCTGGTCAAGCCGCAGTCGGCGTTTTTCGAACGGCACGGGGCACGGGGCATCAGGGTGCTTGAACAAGTCCTGGTAGCGGCCCGGGATGCCGGCGCGCTGGTGCTGCTCGACGTCAAGCGGGGGGACATCGGTTCCACCATGGCCGGGTACGCCGCTGCCTATCTGAGCGATGGGGCGCCGCTGGCTGCCGACGCGATCACCGTGTCGCCCTACCTCGGGGTCGGTGCGCTGGATCCGGCGTTCGAGCTGGCCGGACGTACCGGGCGGGGAGTGTTCGTGCTGGCGCTGACCTCCAACCCAGAGGGTGCCGACGTGCAGGCCGCGGTCACTGGTGTCGGAAGCACTGGTATCGGAAGCACTGGTGCCGGAAGCACAGTTGTCGGAAGCACAGTTGTCGGAAGCACAGTGGCGCAGTCCGTGGTCGACGCTGTCGCCGCACGCAATGCCGGTCACGTCGGAGATTTCGGTGTGGTGGTGGGGGCCACTGCAGCGGCCCGGGCACTACGGTTCGAGGCACTAAACGGCCCGATACTGGTCCCTGGGATAGGGGCACAGGGCGCCAGCCTGGTGGACCTGCCCGAGGTTTTCGGTGCGGCGATCCGCCATGTTCTCCCGACCACGTCACGTGCCCTGCTGCGGTATGGGCCCGAACCAGCGTCCCTGCGACACGCCGCCCGGCGAATGGCCGACGAGGTGGCAGACCTGCTCACATCACATTTGTGACAGGTTGGCGCTGGTACCCCGCGTTGGACGGCGGACCGCCCGGGGGATACGGTCGCCGCACCATCCGAACCATTCCTAAGCACTAGCAATCGACGGAGGAGACCGTGGCCCTTCCCGAGCTGACCGAGGAGCAGCGGGCCGCTGCGCTGGAGAAGGCGGCCGCCGCCCGACGCGCCAGGGCCGAGCTCAAGGAGCGCCTCAAGCGTGGTGGGACCAACCTCACGGAGGTCCTCGCCCAGTCCGACAGCGACGACATCTTGGGCAAGATGAAGGTTTCGGCTTTGCTTGAGGCCCTTCCCGGCGTGGGCAAGGTCCGCGCCCAGCAGATCATGGAGCGGCTAGAGATCGCCGCGAGCCGGCGGTTGCGCGGGCTCGGCGAGCGCCAGCGTAAGGCGCTGCTCAGCGAGTTCGGCCCGGAGTGACCGATTGGCCCAGAGTGGCCGAGTGGCCAAGAGTGACCAGAGTGGCTAATCAGCGCGGAGTGACTAGGCAGTGACGGTGTGTGAGCCAGGGTCCTGCAAGGCCGCCGGGCCCCGGCTCACCGTCCTCGCAGGTCCCTCGGGGGTCGGCAAGTCCAGCGTGGTCACCGTGGTTGCGAGGCGCTGGCCGCAGCTGTTCGTCAGTGTCTCGGTGACCACCCGGCCGCCTCGTGGCGGGCAGCGGCCCGACGAGCATTACCGTTATGTGGATCGCGGCACCTTCGCTCGAATGGTCGAGCGCGGCGAGTTTCTGGAGCATGCCGAGTACGCTGGCCACTGTTACGGCACTCCCGTCGCGCCGGTACGCGAAGCACTGGCGGCTTGCCGGCCGACGCTGCTGGAGATCGAGGTGCACGGTGCGCGGCAGGTTCGCGCCGCGATGCCTGACGCGCTGCTGGTAATGCTGATACCGCCGTCATGGGAGGCGCTGCGCGGGCGGTTAGCCGGCCGCGGCACGGAGGATCCCGCCGGGTTGGAACGCCGGTTGCAGGTGGCCCGGGAAGAGCTGGACGCCGTCGGGGAGTTCGATGCCACCGTCGTCAACGACGACGTGCAACGGGCCGCACAGGAGTTGATAGCCTTGATGGTCGGCACGGGTCGGTGAACACGGCACTAGTGAACACGCCCGAAATTCTGAGACATCGGGAGATAACGAGTTGAGTATTCCCACCGAACTGGACGCGTTGAGCGCGCCCCCGGTCACCGCCCCTGAGGGCATCACCAACCCCCCGATTGACGACCTGCTCAGCAAGGTCAGCTCGAAGTACGCCCTCGTCATCTTCGGGGCAAAACGGGCTCGCCAGATCAACGACTACTACGCGCAGCTCGGGGAGGGCTTGCTGGAGTACGTCGGCCCGCTGGTGGAGCCGGGGCCGCGGGAGAAGCCGCTGTCGATCGCGTTGCGGGAGATCCACGCTGGCATGCTCGAGCACACCGAGGGCGAGTGACCCACGCCGGGCCCGTCCGGCCGGACCTGACCCGGCGGATCGTGCTCGGCGTCAGCGGTGGTATCGCCGCCTACAAGGTGTGCGAAGTGCTCCGCCGCCTCACCGAGACGGGGCATCAGGTCCGGGTCGTTCCCACCAGGGCTGCCCTCCGTTTCGTCGGCGCTCCGACCTGGGAGGGGCTGTCCGGGCTACCGGTGCACCACGACCTGTTCGTTGACGTCCCTGAGGTGCCCCACGTGCGGCTGGGCCAGACCGCCGATCTGGTCTTGGTCGCCCCGGCTACTGCGGACCTGCTCGCTCGTGCCGCCCACGGCCGGGCCGGGGACCTGCTATGCGCCACACTGCTCACCGCCCGTTGCCCAGTGCTGCTGGTTCCTGCGATGCACACCGAGATGTGGGAGCATCCCGCGACGGTGCACAACGTCGCAGTGTTGCGCTCGCGGGGGGCCGTCGTCACCGAGCCCGCGACCGGGCGGCTCACCGGTGCGGACTCCGGTGCTGGCCGGCTGCCGGAACCCGCCGAGATCGTCGATCTGGCCTCGCTGCTACTGCGCCGTGCGGACGCTCTGCCCCGGGATCTCGATGGCCAGCAGGTGGTGATCTCTGCCGGTGGTACTCGCGAGCCGCTGGATCCGGTGCGTTACCTGGGTAACCGGTCCTCCGGTCGGCAGGGATATGCGCTGGCCCGAGTTGCGGCGCAGCGCGGTGCCCGGGTGACGCTGGTCGCGGCGCACACCTCCGACCTGGCCGATCCGGCCGGGGTCGAGGTGGTCCAGGTGGGTACTGCGGGCCAGCTTCAGGAGTCCGTGCTCAAGGCGGCGCCGGACGCCGACGTGGTTGTGATGGCCGCCGCCGTCGCGGACTTCCGCCCGACTGAGACTCACCCCAGCAAGATCAAGAAATCCGGATCGGATCCGGCCCCGTTGTCGCTGACCCTCAACCCGGACATCCTGGCCGAACTGGTGCGACGTCGCACGGAGGGCCAGGTGGTGGTCGGCTTCGCAGCCGAGACGGGCGACTCCGCCGATGGCGTCCTGGCGCACGGCCGGGACAAACTCGCCCGCAAGGGATGCGACCTGCTGGTGGTCAACGCTGTCGGGGAGGGCCGGGCGTTCGAGGTCGAGCACAACGCAGGCTGGTTGCTCGGCGACGATGGCGTCGAGATCGAACTGCCCGAGGGCCCCAAGAGTTTGCTCGCTTCGTACGTCTGGGACGCCGTCGCGGCCCGGCTGACTCGGTGATGGTGTGTCACGCAGTGAACTAGAGCCCAGCAGCCGTGCGATGCGTATCCTGGTCGAGCAGGTCACCGGACTGCTCTCGGAGTTCGTCGATGGTCTCGACGACGCTGCCGCGGCCCGCGTCGAACTGCCCGAGGGCCTGGCCAACGCGCTAGGACAGCCGCCACCGCAACATCCCACAGGACTGCCCGCTCTGCTGGACACGATCCGCC
>DASYIL010000123.1:0-4335 GCA_035997545.1 Pseudonocardiaceae bacterium | reverse complement strand
CTAGCTGCAATTGGACGACTGGCTCGCGGAGAGCGGGATCGTGTGCTTGCCGGTTGTCCCGGCTGGCTCGCGGCTGTCTGGGATTGGGCCGAGGATGTCGTCCACGGTGGTGCCGTCGATGGTTTCCCGTTCCAGTAGCAGCTTGGTGAGGCGGTCCAGCGCGCGGCGGTGGTGGGTGAGCGTGGCGGTGGCTCGTTGTTCGGCGTCGCGCAGCAGGGTGGCGACCTCCTCGTCGATCACTCGCTGGGTGGCCTCGGCGTACGGGCGGCTTTTGACTTCCTCGCTGCCCAGGTACAGGGGGCTGCCCGAGGCGAATCCGACTGGGCCAAGTGCTGGGCTCATGCCGAACTCGCGGATCATTCGGGTGGCCAGGTCGGTGGCGCCGGCTAGGTCGTTGGCGGCGCCGGTAGAGGTTTCTCCGAAGACGAGGAGTTCGGCGGCCCGGCCGCCCATGCGGATGGCCAGTGAGTCCTTCAGGTAGCCCTCGGAGTACAGGTGGCGCTCGTCGATGGGGAGCTGCTCGGTGGCTCCGAGGGCTTGGCCGGCGGGCAGGATGGTCACCTTGGCGATCGGATCCCCGTGCTTGGACAGCGCCGCCACCAGGGCGTGGCCGCTTTCGTGGACGGCCACGGCGTGTTTCTCCTGGGGCAGCAACGCATGGGAGCTGTCCCGGCGACCCAGCAGGACCCGGTCTCGTGCCTCGGCGAAGTCCTCCGCTTCGATCACCTGCCGGCCGGCGCGGACGGCGAAGATCGCGGCCTCGTTGACCAGGTTGGCCAGGTCAGCACCGGAAAACCCCGGCGTGCCCCGCGCGACCACCTGCAGGTCCACGTCGGGGCCCAGGGGTTTACCTTGGCTGTGGACGGTGAGGATGGCCTTACGTTCCTGCTGGGCGGGCAGCGGGATCACTACCTGGCGGTCAAAGCGGCCCGGGCGCAGCAGGGCGGGATCGAGCACCTCGGGGCGGTTGGTGGCAGCGATCACCACCACCCCGGTGGTGGGGTCGAAGCCGTCCATCTCGGCCAGCAGCTGGTTGAGGGTCTGGTCGCGTTCGTCGTTGGAGACCAGCGCCCCGCCGCGGCGCTGCCCGATCGCGTCGATCTCATCGACGAACACAATCGACGGCGCGAGCCGGCGGGCGTCGATGAACAGGTCGCGGACCCGGGCGGCCCCGACGCCGACGAACATCTCCACGAAGCTGGAGCCGGTCACCGAGATGAACGGCACGCCCGCTTCCCCCGCTACCGCCCGGGCCAGCAGGGTCTTGCCGGTTCCCGGCGGTCCGACCATCAGCACCCCTTTGGGGCCGACCGCGCCCGCCCGCCGGTAGCGATCCGGGTGCCGCAGGAAGTCGACCACCTCGCTGACCTCCCGCTTGACGCCCTCATAGCCGGCCACATCGGCAAATGTCGTATGGGGCCGCTCGGTGTCGTACACCTTGCCCCGGGACCGACCAATCCCGCCCAGACCCGCCAGCTGCCGGCGAGTCGCCCGCCCCGACCACATGAACAGCGCCACGATGATGGCCAGCGGCAGCAGGTTCAGCAGCACCGACCATGTCGAGGTCTGTGCCGGTTGGGTGGTGACCGCCACGTTGTGTTGGTTCAGCAGCTGGGCGAACTGGGGATCTTGCAGGTCCACCGGGTAGCTGGAGATGAACTTGGTCCCGTTGGTGAGCTGGCCAGAGACGCTGCCATCCGAGCCGAGCGCCACCGAGGCAACCTGCCCGGCGGCGATGTCGCTCTTGAGCTGTGAGTAGCCGAGCTGCTCGACATTGCCCGAGGTCGGGATCGGCAGCAAGAACAGCGCCACGGTAAGCATCAGCCCAATGACCAGCAGCCAGTTTCGCCACCGCGGCGGGGGCGGCGGCGACCCGACTGGCCGGTCGGGCGACGGACCCGACCTGGCTGACCCGGACGGATGCGCGGTGCTCCACCGGCCGGCTGGCATGATGATCATTGGTATTCCTCCGGCCCGCGCGGGATCTCCAGCGCGTTGCGCGCCTGTCGCCAGTGTCTGTGCAAGATCACCAGGCCGACCAGTGCGTCGAGCACCAACAGTCCCCAGCTCAGGACCGTGAACAGGTGCACCTGCGCCTGGGACCACACGGGGGCGCGACCGAACTCGATCAGCAGCCACTGCACCGGGGTGGCGGTGAGTTGCAGCGTCAACCACACCGCGATCGGCTGGGAGGCGTCCCACAGCGCGTGCAGCAGCGCTACCAGCGCATACCATCCCAGGACCGCCCCGGTGAGCCGGGGCCGGCCGTAGCGCGCCGCGGCCCCAAACAGCACCCCACCCAGGATCGCCGTCCACAACCCATGACCGACCGGGGTCAGAATGCCGCGCAACACCTCGGTCTCCAGCAGGTTCCACAACGACAGGCCAGTTCTAGTGAACAGCGCGTTAAAGGCGTAGCCGGCGCTTTCGAAAGCCGCGAAGCCGAACCCGACCGCGGCGCCCAACACCATCCCGTCGCGCATGGCGTAGCGAGGCAGGCGGTAGGCGAGCAACCACAGCGCGGCCAGCTTGACGCCCTCCTCGATCAGCCCGACACCCACGTAGGCCAGCACGGACGGTTGACGAAGAAACGCCGATTCCAGGACCGAGGCGCCCAGCACACCCAGCAGGCCGCCATAGACGAAGGCGCTGAAGATGCGCTGAGCGGTGATCACCTGATCAGCTCGGCCGAAGGCGTAGGCGACAAAGGTGATCGGGACCAGGAAACTGCCCAGCAGGATAACGGTCGGGATCAGGTTGGAGTTCTCGGTCGCGAAGGTGACCAGCACCGTCGCCAACCACAGCACCAGGCCGACAACGAAGATCCGCACCCAGCTCGGCCCGGTTGGTGGCCTGCGACCGGTGCTACCCGCGGTGGGGGCCCGGGGGGCTGCATCTGCTGCCGGGGGCATGTCGCGCTCCTTAGCGGTCGCCGCATCAGGCTGTGGGACGGGTCGTCTTATGCCAGGGTGGCGATTTGGTGATGGTGGGTGCACCCTGTCTGCGGCCATCTTCACTACCGGCTGGCTGCAATCCCGGGCTGTCTGCGCGAGCAGGAGTCCCCGACGCGTGTCGTTTCCCGGAGTGAGTGCGCGGTTGCCGGTCAATGCGAGAGCGCGCTACCTGCACACCCATTGCCAAGCCAAGTCCAACCACCAGTAATGCCAGCACGACAGTCGCTGCACGGCCGGACTCCTGAAGTGCAGTAATGAGCATGCCAACCAGGGCCACTTCCGACAGCGCACCGGCGATGAGCCATGCCCTGTGCAACTTACGGTCATCTTCAAGACCCGCAGCAAACCGTTCGGTGTCGTGCGGAAACTCGGGGTGCTGGTCCTCAAGTTCCCATCCGGCGTAACGCTCCTCCGTCGGCCGTTGTGTCATGTCGTCCTCCGCAGTGGGCCGGCGCCGTGTGATACAGCGCGACGAACCGTCACCAGTAAGGCTTCGCGCTCCGGTGGTCGGTGTCTGCACGGCCAGCGCCCATTGTCATTACCGGCTACCTGGAATCTGTACCACGCCTTGATGAGAGATGGCCAACAGCGCGGCGCCCACGTTGCACTGTTGGGCCAAGCTGATGTCTATTGCATCGAAGATGAGGAAGCGACCAAGATCATGCCTCGTATGTCCGGCCCTGCTATGCCCGTCCAGGAGGATGCTGCACAGGAAGATGCTGGTAAGTGGCGTCAGGGTCGGCTTGTGATGCTGTGCAAGTTCAGCGTGCTGGACTGGATCAGGATCGGACTGTTCAGGCGACCAGAATATCGATCATGGGGCGGGCAACTATCTGGCACTGTTCTTGTATTGTGTGGCCTTCGCCTCCCTCATAACGATATTTCTCAACCTCGACACGACAGCTGTGTTGCGCACACCGGTGATGCTGGCCCTGGCAGGCAAAGCGCGGATCGCCGCACTAGTGTCATCCCTGGAGCGGGCCGCCATCACCAGCCCGGCCAGCGGGGTGAACCCCATCGTCGTGTCCACCCAGCTGTGCGAGCGCCAGGAGCCCTCCCGCTCGTTCAAGCGGAATCGGAGCACGCCGGTCGATCTTGCCAGGCGTGCCCTGGGGAGGCGCTTGGTAGTCAGATTTTCGTCGACCGTCCGTGGGGCATATTTGCGGAAAGCGCAGGCATAGAGTGCACGACGAGGTGCGTATCATATCCCAACTCAGTCAAGATAAACTTGCGCTCCCAAGCATACAGCGGTGCGTGTGTGGGCGCGCGGGCCTCCAGGGACGGGGAAGGGCATGCGGTTGAGCGAGGAGAATGTCCTAGTCATCACCCTTGACGAGGCGGCGAAGGCTTCACAAGCCCTCGACACGCTGAGCCGGCTCGC
>DASYIL010000122.1:0-6484 GCA_035997545.1 Pseudonocardiaceae bacterium | reverse complement strand
TCCGGGCGATGGACTGCCGGACGTCCTCGTCGAGGTCTGGGAAAGCCTCGGCGGACCACGCCGGCTTGATGCCGGTGTCGTCCTGGATGGATTTCTTGAACTGGTTGTCGGTGAAGGTGAGCATCCCGCAGTCGGTGTGGTGGATGAGGATGATCTCCTGGGTGCCGAGTAGCCGCTGGCTGATCGCCAGCGAGCGGATCTCGTCGTCGGTGATCACGCCGCCGGCGTTGCGGAGGACGTGCGCCTCGCCCTCGTTCAGGCCCAGGATCCGGTAGACGTCCAGGCGGGCGTCCATGCAGGCCACGACGGCGACACCCTTGGCGGGCGGCAACGGCAGCGGCCCGTTGAAGGTCTTGGTGTAGCTGGCATTGTTGGCGAGCAGTTCATCAGTGACGGACACGCATACTCCTGGTGTGCAGGGGGATGAAGTGGGCATCGGGGACGCGTTCATTCGCCGATTCAGTCAGAAGCACTCGATATCCCAGGAATTGCTTCCGAGGGCTTATTAGTCGATTCGTCGACGCTGCGTCCGATGTAAACAAGCACGCCGACGACGCCTGGTGCGGGGCCTAGCGACCTGTCCGTGCGCCCCGATTGTCGCTCAACATAGGGACATCGTCGCAGCCCACGTGAAGCCGATTTAGAGATCGACCGATCAGTAGCAACACGCTTGTGCCGCAACGCGGAGCAAGTCTACGTGTCGCCGCTTCGTGAGCGTGGCCATCGGGGTCACACTTTGTGTTTACCAGACCACTACGGGGATGTCAAGGATCCAAATGATTCGACTCAACCTTGACTCGATTTGCCCACGCCGCAAGGTCGTCTCGCGGAGACTGAGATCGTGTTATGTGAGGGCATCCGCGAGCACCGCGTTGATCTGGTCGGTCTCCACGAGAAAGCCGTCGTGGCCCCGCTGCGAGCGAATGACCTGTAGGTCGACGCCGAGCAGGTCGGCGAGCTCGGCCTGTTGGTGCAGTGGGTAGAGTCGGTCGGAGTCCACTCCGACGATCCTCGGGCAAGCTCGCATCCGGCGTAGCGCGGCGGCGGTGCCGCCTCGGCCACGGCCGATCTCATGGCTGTTCATTGCCTCGGTGAGCGCGACGTAGCTGCCCGCGTCGAAGCGGTCCTGCAGGCTCGTCGCGGCATGGTCCAGCCACGACTCGATCGCGAACCCTTCGCTCAGTGGGTCACCTCCGGATGTGGCGGTCCGGCCGAACCGGGTGTCCACCTCCGCGGCGCAGCGGTAGGTCAGGTGCGCGATCCGGCGGGCGATAGCCATGCCGGTGGCCGGGCCGGTGGGCGCGTCGTAGTAGTCGCCGCGGTGCCAGTTCGGGTCGGCGCGGATCGCGTCGATCTGCACTCGGCAAGTCGCGATCTGGTAGGCCGAGGCCTCGGCGCCGACCGCGAGGACGAGCGCACGGTGTACCCGGTGGGGCTGGCATAGCGCCCATTCCAGCGCCCGCATGCCGCCCATCGACCCGCCGACAACGGCGGCCCATGCCCGCACGCCGAGGGCGTCGGTCAGGGGGACCTCGGCGGCTACCTGGTCCCGGATCGTGATCGACGGCCATCGGCTGCCCCATGGCCGCCCGTCCGGCGCCAGCGAGGATGGCCCGGTGGAGCCCTGACAGCCGCCGAGCGCGTTCGGGCACACCACGAACCACCGATCGGTGTCGATCCCCAATCCGGGCCCGACCACGCCCTGCCACCAGCCCGAGGTGGGGTGGCCCGGTTCGACGTCACCGGCCACATGGCTGTCGCCGGACAGGGCATGCAGCACCAAGACGGCGTTGTCTCGCTCGGGGGTGAGCCGCCCCCAGGTCTCGTAGGCCAGCTGCGCCCGGGGCAACGAGCCACCCCGCTCAAGGATCATTCTTGGCAGCGCAGCGAACTGCCGGCGTCCTGGCAGGTCGTCGTCGCGCCACGCGCCCGTGATGGCGGTGCTTGAAGCGGTCACCGCGGGCGGCGAGAGCTGATCACTCCGGTGTTGAACCCGGCGAGGTGCAAACCGCCGTGGAACCGGGCGTGCTCGATCTTCAGGCAGCGGTCCATGACGATCGTCAACCCAGCGGCCCCCGCCTTCTCTGCAATGGCCTCGTCGTAGAGCCCGAACTGCAGCCACAGCGTGGACGCGCCCGCGGCCAGGGTCTCGTCCAGCACCTGAGGCAAATCAGCCGGCCTGCGGAACACGTCCACCAGGTCGGGTGCGACGGGCAGCTCGGCCAGCGAGCCGTACACCGGCCGGTCAAGGATCTCGGCTGCGTTGGGGTTGACGAAGTAGACGTCGTAGTCGCTGCTCGCTAGCAGGTAGGTAGCGACGAAGTTGCTGGCCCGTGAGGGGTTCGGTGACGCGCCGACCATCGCCACGGCCCGGGTCCGGCGTAAAATCTCCCACCGCTGCTGGGCCGACGGCCCCACCCAGCCATCCGCCTCGCTCACCGATCCGCTCCTCGTGGACGGAAGGACATATGCGCACTCATCGGGCGTCCTTGGTGGCCTTGGTGAGCGCCAAATCGAGGTCCCACAGGATGTCATCGGCGTCCTCCAGTCCGACGCTGATCCGCACCAGATCGGCCGGCACCCCGCACTCGCGCAGCTGGGCTTCGGAGAGCTGTTGGTGGGTGGTCGAGCCGGGGTGGATCACCAGCGTGCGGGCGTCGCCGACGTTGGCCAGGTGGCTGCACAACTGCACGGACTCGATGAAGGCCCGGCCCGCAGCGCGGCCACCCCGCACACCGAAGGAGAACACCGCGCCCGGTCCGAGCGGGGTGTAGCGGCGGGCCCGGTCGTGGTGCGGGTGATCGGGCAGCCCCGCCCACCGGACGTAGGACACCCGGGGGTCGGCGGCGAGCCATTCGGCGACGGTCCGGGCGTTCGCGACGTGCGCAGCCATCCGCAGCGGCAGCGTTTCCACGCCCTGCAACAGCAGAAACGCCGCCATCGGTGAGAGGCTTGGGCCGATATCACGCAGCTGCTCGGCGCGGAGCTTGGTCAGAAAGCCGTACTCCTGGAAATTGCCCCACCAGGTCAGCCCGCCATAGGACGGGATCGGCGCCGTCATGACCGGGAATCGGCCGTTGCCCCAGTCGAACCGCCCGGCCTCGACCACCACGCCTCCCAGCGTGGTGCCGTGGCCACCGAGGAACTTGGTCGCAGAGTGGATCACGATATCGGCGCCATGCTCGATCGGCTGACAGAGGAACGGGGTGGCCAGGGTGGCGTCGATGACCAAGGGCACGCCCGCCGAGTGCGCCACCTCGGCCAGCGCAGCGATATCGGCGATCTCTCCGGACGGGTAGGCGATCACCTCGGCGAACACCAGCTTGGTGTTCTCGGTGATCGCCGCAGCAACCGCTGACGGCTCGGCTCCGGGCACGAATACGGTGTCTACGCCGAATCGGCGCAGCGTCACGTCAAGCTGAGTGATCGTCCCGCCGTAGAGCCCGGCGCCGGCGACAATCTGGTCGCCTGTTCCGGCTAAGCAGGCAAAGGTGAGGAACTCGGCGGCCTGCCCACTGGCAGTGCACACCGCGCCAAGCCCGCCATCCAGACTGGCCAACCGCTCCTCCAACGCCGCAACCGTCGGATTGGAGATCCGGCTGTAAATCGTGCCGAACTTCTGCAGCGCGAACAGGCTGGCTGCGTCGTCGGTGTCCTCGAAGACAAAGCTTGTGCTCTGATAGATCGGCACCGCACGGGCCCCGGTGGCCGCGTCGGGAATCGCGCCGGCGTGCACGGCGCGGGTGCGGAAACCCCACTGACGATCCATCGCTCCTCCGGGCGGTGCCGACCGCTCGCCGTCAACTCGCGACAAGCTCGGTGCGCACCGATGTCGGGTTGGAGAACAAGTCCAGTACCGGGCAGTGCTGATCAACCGCAGCCTGCAGCTCACGGTACTGCTCCGGCGACGCGGGACCGGTCAACCTGACCTTTACCCGTACCTCGCCGAAACCAGGACGGACGCCGTCTTCCGAGCCGAAGAACCCCCGCATGTCCAGGTCGCCTTCGACATCGACCTGGACATCCTCGAGTGGTATGTCCAGCCTGGCCGCCCAGAACCGATGGGTGACCACTTGGCAAGACAGCAGCCCGGCCAGGGCGAACTCGACGGGGTTGGGGCCGGCGTCGGCGCCGCCGAGTGCGGGCGGCTCGTCGATCAGAACCTCATGGCGACCGATCCGGACGTCGGTCGCAACGCCGCTCTCGCCCCAGCCGGCGGCGCGGAACACGACAGCCGCGTTCGCGGCGTCGGCGGAGACTGCTGCCGCAGTGGCCTCCACGACGCCGCGTAGGGCTTCGGCCCGTTCATCGGGCGTGATGGTAGACGTGCCTGTACTCATGCTGGACGAACCTTTCATGCTCGGCTGATAGCGCGGTTTGTTTGGGATCAGCGCGAACACGGACACGCACAGGTCCAGACCAGACCATGGTCCACGTGCCGGCGGCGCACCAGGAACACACCGCCAGTCATGCAATGTTCGTACCAGACTCCCCAGTTGCCGGCCAGCTCCTCGACCACGCACCCCGGCGCAGCTCGTTGCCGGCACGTGGCGATCAGGCACCCCAACCTGACCGCGATCAGGTTGATCACCAGCAGCGTGCTCAGGAACATGCGGACAACCCGCGGCCGGCGACAACAGGGTCAGCTGGCCGCCGGGACGGGCAGGCGAGGTACCCCGCCAAGTGGGCGGTCAAATCGAACGCATCCGCCGCGGCGCCGTCGATGAGGCTTGACTTGCGGCGCCGAAGAAACGGCATGCCGAGAACGTAGAGGCCAGGCCAAGCGGTCACCCCGCCGTCGTGAATGAGCTGGCCCTTCCGGTTGAACACCGGAACGTCGAGCCACGACAGGTCCGGGCGAAAGCCAGTGGCCCAGATGATGGTGCGGATCTCGCCGTTCCGCAGATCAAGGGCGAGCGGCGGGGAGGAGGGAACCTCCGTCGAGGCGAAGCGCTCCGGAGGGCCGCCCCCGTCGAACCCGGTACCGTCCGCCCAGCCGTCGAGGGTGTCCAGCAGCCGCCCTAGCTTCAGGTCGGCCAGCGCACACAGGTTCGGCAGCGAACCGGAGAACTGCGCGTGCCCGTCCCTGACGCCGGCAAGCCGGCCGACCAGCCTCACCCCCATCCCGCTCAAGGCATTCAGATCGATCGTCACCCGGTTAGGTGAGCCAACCAGCTGCATCGACGGCAGATTACGTGCCCTGACAATGTCGGGGACCTCGTCGTAGCGCTCGTCGAGCACACCGGAGGCGTCCATCCACCACAGGATGTCCAAGCCGCGGTAGCAGCGGGGCATGCGGACGTGTTCCCCGACGGCCAGCGTGACGGCCCGGCCAGAGCGGTGGACCTCGTCAGCGATCTGGATCCCGCTCGCCGAGGCGCCCACGACGAGCACCCCGCCCTCGGGGAGCTGACCTGGGGTCCGGTAGCCCATCGGAGTCAACATGGTGATCGCGGCCGGCACCGCCTCGTGAAGCGCCGGCACCGCAGCGGTGTTGCAGGCACCCGAGGCCAACACCACCGCCTGGGCCTGCCACGAGTCCTGGTCGGTGCCCACGAGGTATCCACCATCGGCAGGCCGGACCGCCGTCACCGTGGTATGGGTCCGCACCGGGGCAGCCGTCACCCCGGCGTACTCGTCGATCAGTTGCACCACCTGCGGCGCGGTCATGTAACCATCGGGTTTCTCACCCCGGTAGGAATAGCTCGGCAGCCGGGTCAGCCAGTTGGGCGTCAGCAGCCGAAGCGAGTCCCACCGCTGCGTCCGCCAGGAGTTCGCCGTCTCGCCCCGTTCGAGGACCACGTGGTCGATCGAACGGTCGGCGAGACAGCGGCTCACGGCCAGCCCGCAGTGGCCAGCCCCGATGACCACTGCGGTCACCTTCGGCACAGGCGCCCTCCCAGGCGGGCCAGATCAGACCACTTCGACGGTGACGTTGGTCGGATTAGTGATGGCGTCGTAGACGGCCGAGCGCTTCTGCGACTGCGCGACGAGGGCCCTGATCTCGTCGGGGGTGGCGTCGGCGTCAATCTTGTACGTCACCGTGATCCCGTTGAAACCGTTGCGAACCTCGGGATCGGCGCCGAGGATGCCATGGAGGTCCATTTCCGATTCGACGGTGGCTTGCACCGACCGCAACTGGATCTTGCGCTGCTGGGCGACCGCCGCCACTCCGGCGGTCAGGCAGCTGCCCAGGGCGACGAGCACGTACTCCACGGGCGTAACACCGTTGTCCTCGGCTGCGAACGCCAAGGGATGATCCGCGTCGTAGGTGAAAGTCGTCTTATGGTGCTGTTCCCCTCCGAAGCCGTAGAACGTGTCCACACTGGATTTGCTGTGGGTACCCTTGACCCACGAACATGTCGCTCGCCACTGGAACTGCGCGATTTCGGGAGTGTCAGCTAGGGCGTCGCGGACATCGAGCAAAGCCTCGACGTTGACGCCATTGTCGACCGGGAGGTCAGTCACAGCCATGGAGCACTCC
>DASYIL010000121.1:0-3418 GCA_035997545.1 Pseudonocardiaceae bacterium | reverse complement strand
CGGCCTCGCTCACCGACAACGACGCGTAGCCGCAGCGCCGCATCTGCACCCGCAACGCCGACTCGTAGCCGCTCAGCGGCCCGGCCGCCGCGACCACGCCGCGGCGTCGACGGCGCTCTCGATCAGCAGTCATGACCTTCTCCCGTCTCGTGAACGTGGGTGGCAAACACCACCCAGACAGGAGAATCAGGCGCTCACGACCGTCGTGTTATGCCGCACGCGCCAAGCTCAGGACCGCCTCCAACCAGCACCGATCGGACCTGGTGCGGCATAACACGGCACGCGGCATAGGCGGACGACTTTGTCATGGGGTTTGAGTATCAGCAGGATGCGCAGCGGTTCCTCAACGAGCTCCGCGAGCGGTTCGCGAAGTTCGGACTGGAGCTACATCCCGATAAGACCCGGCTCATCGAGTTCGGGCGATACGTCGCCCCACGGCGAACAGCGCGGGGCCTCGGGAAACCCGACACGTTCGACTTCCTCGGTTTCACGCACCTGTGCGGGAAGACCAGGTCTGGACGGTTCTGGCTGCGGCGCATCACGATCTCGAAACGGATGCGGGCGAAACTACGCGAGGTCAACGACCAGCTCAAGCGACGTCGGCATCAGCCCATCCCGGTGCAAGGCCAGTGGCTGGCCAGCGTGGTGCGAGGCCATCTCGCCTACTACGCCGTGCCCGGCAACACCGACGCGGTAGCGGCCTTCCGCACCCAGGCCACACGGCACTGGTACAAGGCGCTGAGACGCCGCAGCCAGCGCACGCGGATCAACTGGACGCGGATGAACCGGATCGCGAACCGCTGGCTAGCACCTGCCCGCGTGAAACACCCCTTCCCCGACGCACGCTTTCACGCCCGTACCCAAGGCAGGAGCCCAGTGCGTTAGCAGCGCACGCTGGGATCTGCGCGGGGGGCCGCCCGCAAGGGCGGTCCCTACCGCGATCTGACGATTGGCTGGATTAACGGTGAGTGCGAGATTTACTGGTCCGTGGGTGTAATTCTCCTCGATGAGGTCGGATTCCTCGGCCTGAGTGTCGCCTGCCAGCGTGATGGGACCAGCGGTTTGCCACGACCTAGGGACCACCGGGTCTGGTCAGTGAGCATGGTGGTCTCCGTTCTGTTGGTCAACTGACACGCCGGTGTTGGTGGCGGTTTTTGTGTGGTTGTTGGGTTTTTGGCGGCGTCGGTAGGAGTCGCCTTCGATGACGAGTTCGTGGGCGGTGGAGACGAGCCGGTCGACGGCGGATTGGGCGAGTAGTGGGTCGGCCATCATGGCCAGCCATTCGCTGGGGTCGCGGTTGGAGGTGAGCACGGTGGCGGTCTTGCGGTGTCGTTCCACGATCAGCTCGTAGAAGTCGGTGGTCTGGGTGGCGTCCAGTGGTTGGAGGGCGAAATCATCCAGAATTCGTAGCTGCACGTGGGCGAGGCGGCGCATCTCGGCTTCGACGGTGTTGTCCAGTCGGGCGGCTTTGAGGCGTTTGAATAGTTTGTCGGCGCGGGCCATGTGGACGCTGTGTCGTCGGCGTATGGCGATGTGCCCGAGCGCGGTGGCCAGGTGGGTCTTGCCCACTCCGACCGGTCCCAGCAGTAGGGCGCTGTGTGGGCCGTCGAGGAAGCGCAGGCTGGTGAGTTCGGTCCAGAGTTGCTGGTCGTAGCGCACCGTCGCGGTGGTGTCCCAGGTGTCTAGGCGCATCCCGGGATCGAGGCCGGCGGCGCGGGCGCGCAGCGCGGCGGAGTTGGTGTCGCGGCGGGCGACCTCGTCGGCGAGCACGAGTTCCAGGAAGTCAGCGTGGGGGAGGTGGTGTTGTTTGGCTAGGGTGATCCGCTCGGGCAGGGTGTCGAGCAGCTTGCCCAGCTTGAGCGTGCGCAGCTCGCCGCTGACTGGGTCGGTGAGGGTGGTCGTGGTCATCAGGCCCTCACCTGCCCGAGGGTGACCCGCTTGTGCAGCGTTGCTAGCGGCATGGTGGTGCTGGCGTCTGGTGGGAGATCGGCGCCGATGCCGTGTTCGGTGAACACCACGCCGGCATAGACCCGGATGGACACACCGCCAGGGAGGCGGCCGATCACCGACAGGTGCACGTCCTCGCCGCTGGGGACCCGCCATGCCTCGGCGGTGACCTCGGCGAGCGTGTTGGCCCACGCCAGCAATGCTGGTCCGGTCTGCGGGGGTGTGTGGCAGGCCAGTTGCGCGGTCACACTCGGTCCGCTGAAGGATTGTGTGACGTTCACCGAGTAGAGGTCCGGTAGCTGGAAGTCTGCGAGGTGGGTGCGGATGGAGTCGAGCAGGTCGGCTGTTGTCATCACCGCGCTCCCTTGCCGCCGTTGATGAGCGTGAGCGCCGGCCGGTGTGGGGTGAACTCGGCGGGGTCGCGGGCGAAGCGGGCTGCGCCGTTGGACACTGGCGGTGGCAGCGGTGGTGGGGTGTTCTCCGAGGCCTGCTCCAGCATGGATGCGATCTTGGTGACGGACACGACGTCGAGGGCCAGCGCCCGGGCGCAGGCGGTGTTGACCGGGGTATCGCCGTAGCGCCGCGCCAGCCCGAGCAACCGGTAGACTTGGCGCATCCTGGTCCAGGGCAGCTTGTCATCCAGCAGCCGCTGGGCGTAGATCTCCACCTCGGGGCCGTGTTTGCCGGCGGTGGTCACGAGCTGGTCGAGATCCCGCAGGGCGTAGCCGGCCTTGTGCTCAGGCAAGTCGTCGGGGTCGGTGACCCGACCGCCCGGTCGCTGGCGGGGGTGGGTCTTGACCAGTTGCCCCCGGTGAAACAGCTTGACCAGGGCGGAGTCGGCTCGGACGTCGAGGTGTTGCCCGATGTAGTGCTTCGGTGCTGAGTACAACGCCTTGCCGACCTCGACGTGGAAGTCGCGGTGCACCTTGACCCGAGTGAAGATCGGCACGTCATACGGATCGGGCACCGCCCCCAGCGCGGTCGCCTCGCACTCGGCGAACACCTCGGCCGGCCGCGCCGCGGTGGTGCCGTGGATGCGCAGCCCGGCGATCTCGCGGCACCACTTCTCCGCCCGAGCCTGCGCGTCGGCCAGGTCAACGAACTCCTCGCCGGCGAAGAAGTTCCCCCGCACGTACTGGACAGCGCGCTCCACGCGGGGCTTGTCCTGGGGGCTGCGGACCCTCGCGGCGTCGGTGGCAAACCCGCAGTGCTGGGCGTAGTCCAGCCAGCCAACGGTGAACCGCGGGTTGACCGCATCGGCCTCGGCGACAATTGCCGAGGCGTTGTCGGGCACCAGCACCCCGAACACGCCACCGAAGAACCGCCACGCCGCCTCACAGCCCTCGATCACCGCCGCCAGGGTCTGAGAGAACGTCAACCACACGAACATGTGCCGGGAACAGACCGCGGTGAAGATCAACGCGTGGGTGACCCGCCGCCGGCCTGCGCCCGGGTCATAGACCAGACCCAT
>DASYIL010000120.1:0-6678 GCA_035997545.1 Pseudonocardiaceae bacterium | reverse complement strand
CGCGGCCCGGCGGGAACGGTCGGTGGCCCACGTCACCGCCGCGGGCCCGCTGTCGCAGCAACAGGAACACCGGCTGCTCGACGTGCTCAACCGGATCTACCAGCGGCCGATCTCGCTCAAGGTCGATCTCGACCCGGAGCTGCTCGGCGGGCTGGTGATCCGGGTGGGCGACGAGGTGATCGACGGCAGCGTGTCGGCCCGGCTGGATCAGGCACGCCAATGGATGTCCCAGTGAGCGCGGATAGCCGGACTGCCCCACGATGAGACTAGATCTGACGAGTACCGCGAGGCACACGATGAGCACACGAGACGATGAGAGCAGGGGCCGATAGCCATGGCGGAGCTGACGATCTCCTCGGACGAGATCCGGAGCGCGATCGAGAACTACGTCACGTCCTTCTCGACCGACACCTCGCGTGAGGAGGTGGGCGTCGTCACCTATGCCGGTGACGGCATCGCCCATGTCGAGGGCCTGCCCTCGGCGATGACCAACGAGCTGCTGCAGTTCCCCGGTGGCGTGCTGGGCCTCGCGCTCAACCTGGAAGTGCGGGAGATCGGCGCGGTGATCCTGGGCAACTTCGAGGTCATCGAGGAGGGCCAGGAGGTCAGGCGAACCGGCAAGATCCTGTCGGTGTCGGTCGGGGACAACTTCCTCGGCCGGGTGGTGGACCCGCTGGGCATCCCACTGGACGGCCTGGGCGACATCGTCGCCGACGAACAGCGGATACTCGAACTGCAGGCGCCCTCGGTAATCGACCGGCAGCCGGTGAAGGAGCCTCTGCAGACGGGCATCAAGGCGATCGACTCGCAGACCCCGATCGGTCGCGGCCAGCGCCAGCTCATTATCGGTGACCGCAAGACCGGCAAGACCGCGGTGTGTATTGACACCATCATCAACCAGAAGGAGAACTGGGCGACCGGCGACCCGACCAAGCAGGTGCGCTGCATCTACGTGGCGGTCGGTCAGAAGGGCACCACGATCGCGGCGGTCCGCCAGACGCTGGAGGATTTCGGTGCGCTGGAGTACACCACCATCATCGCGGCGCCGGCATCCGATTCGGCTGGCTACAAGTACATCGCGCCCTACACCGGCTCGGCGATTGGCCAGCACTGGATGTACCAGGGCAAGCACGTGCTGATCGTGTTCGACGACCTGTCCAAGCAGGCCGAGGCCTACCGGGCTGTCTCGCTGCTGCTGCGCCGTCCGCCGGGCCGGGAGGCGTACCCCGGTGATGTGTTCTACCTGCACTCGCGGTTGCTGGAGCGTTGCGCGAAGCTCAGCGACGAGCTGGGCGCCGGCTCGCTGACCGGGCTACCGATCATCGAGACCAAGGCCAACGACATCTCGGCCTACATCCCGACCAACGTCATCTCCATCACCGACGGTCAGTGTTTCTTCGAGTCCGACCTGTTCAACCAGGGTGTCCGGCCGGCCATCAACGTCGGCGTGTCGGTCTCCCGGGTCGGCGGTGCGGCGCAGATCAAGGCCATGAAGGCAGTCGGCGGCACGCTGCGGCTGGAATTGTCGCAGTACCGCGAGCTGGAGTCGTTCGCGGCGTTCGGGGCGGAGAACCTGGACGCGACGTCGCGGCGCCAGCTGGAGCGCGGTGCCCGGCTGACCGAGCTACTCAAGCAGGGGCAGCACGCGCCGATGCCGGTCGAGGAGCAGGTCGTATCGATCTTCCTCGGGACCCGCGGCCACCTGGACGACGTGCCGGTGGCCGATGTCCGACGCTTCGAGTCGGACTTCCTCAACTATATTCGCAAGCACCACCCGGACATCCTGGACACCATCCGGGAGACCAAGGAGTTCAGCGAGGAAATCGAGCAGCAGATCGTGGACGCGGTGACGGCGTTCAAGAAGCAGTTCACCACGGCAGATGGGTCCTCGTTGGGTCGCGAGGCCGAGGCCGAGGCGATGGACGCCGACGAGGTCGAGCGCGAGTCGGTCAAGGTCACCCGGCGCGCCCAAAAAGATAACGCGAAGAAGTGACGTAACAATGGCAGCGCAGCTGAGACTCCTCCGTCGCCGGATCCGTTCCGTCCAGTCCACGAAGAAAATCACCAAGGCGATGGAGCTCATCGCCACCTCACGGATTGCCCGGGCCCAGTCCCGGGTCGAGGCGTCCCGGCCCTACGCGCAGGAGATCACCAAGGTGCTCTCCGCGTTGGCCAGCGCAGCCGGCACCCTGGACCACCCGCTGCTGGTCGAGCGGGAGAACCCCACCCGGGCGGCGATGCTGGTGGTGACCAGCGACCGGGGCCTGTGCGGTGGCTATAACGCCAACCTGCTGCGGGCGTCCGAGGAGCTGCACGCGCTGCTGCGCGACGAGGGCAAGTCGGTGACGCTGTACCTGATCGGCCGTAAGGGGGTCAGTTACTACACGTTCCGCGAGCGGCCCATCGAGCAGTCCTGGACCGGGTTTTCCGAGCAGCCCTCCTATGCGGACGCGGCCGAGGCCGGCAACGTGCTGGTGCGCGCGTTCCTCTCCGGCACCGACGACGATGACGATGGTCCCGGACCGGACGGGATACCGGGTGTGGACGAGTTGCACATCGTCTACACCGAGTTCCGGTCGATGCTCACCCAGACGCCCCGGGCGCGCCGGATCGCGCCGCTAGAGGTTGAGTACGTCGAGGATGACGATGATTCTGCTGCTCGGGACACCACGCAAGGGCAGCGGTCGCGCTCGGACAGCCCGGCACCGCTGTATGAGTTCGAGCCGGACGCCGACGAGCTACTCGGCCACCTACTGCCGAAATACATCAACACCAGGATCTACGCGGCGATGCTGGAGGCTGCGGCATCGGAGCAGGCCGCCCGCCGCCAGGCGATGAAGGCCGCCACTGACAACGCCACCGACCTGATCACCGACCTCACCCGCGAGGCCAACCAGGCCCGTCAGGGCCTGATCACCCAGGAGATCAGCGAGATCGTCGGCGGCGCGGAAGCGCTGTCCACCACGGGGAGTGATGACTAATGAGCCCACAGATAATCGCTGAGCAGTCGGCTACTGCTGACTCCAGCACCGGTGCCGGGACCGGCCGCGTGGTGCGGGTGGCTGGGCCCGTGGTGGACGTGGAGTTCCCGGCGGGCCAGGTGCCGCCGCTGTTCAACGCGATGACCGTGGAGATCGAGCTTGAAGCGATCCGCAAGACGATGACGTTGGAGATCGCCCAGCACCTCGGTGACAACACTGTGCGCGCGATCGCCATGCAGCCGGCCGACGGCCTGGTCCGGGGTGCCCCGGTGACCGACACTGGGTCGGCGATCTCGGTACCGGTCGGCGATCAGGTCAAGGGCCATGTGTTCAACATGCTGGGCCAGTGCCTGGACGCCCCGGAGACGACGTTCACCGGGGACCGCTGGAAGATCCACCGTAAGCCGCCGCCGTTCGACCAGCTCGAGGGCAAGACCGAGATGCTCGAAACCGGGTTGAAGGTCATCGACCTGCTCACCCCGTACGTGCAGGGCGGCAAGATCGGCCTGTTCGGTGGTGCCGGGGTGGGCAAGACGGTGCTCATCCAGGAGATGATTATCCGGGTGGCCCGGAACTTCGGTGGTACGTCGGTGTTCGCCGGCGTGGGCGAGCGCACCCGGGAGGGCAACGACCTGTTCCTGGAGATGCAGGAGGCCGGTGTCCTCAAGGACACCGCGCTGGTCTTCGGTCAGATGGACGAGCCGCCCGGCACCAGGATGCGGGTCGCGCTGTCCGCGCTGACCATGGCCGAGTACTTCCGCGATGAGATGAACACCGATGTGCTGCTATTCATCGACAACATCTTCCGGTTCACCCAGGCCGGCTCCGAGGTGTCCACCCTGCTGGGACGGCTGCCCTCTGCGGTGGGCTACCAGCCGACCCTGGCCGACGAGATGGGTGAGCTGCAGGAGCGCATCACCTCCACCCGGGGCCGATCGATCACCTCGATGCAGGCGATTTACGTGCCCGCCGACGACTACACCGACCCGGCGCCGGCAACCACCTTCGCCCACCTGGACGCCACCACGGAGCTGTCCCGTGGGGTGTTCTCCAAGGGTATCTTCCCCGCGGTGGACCCGCTGACCTCATCGTCCACCATCCTCGACCCGCAGTACGTCGGCGAGGAGCACTATCGGGTGGCGCAGGAGGTCAAACGGATCCTGCAGAAGTACAACGACCTGCAGGAGATCATCGCCATCCTGGGCATCGACGAGCTGTCCGAAGAGGACAAGGTCACGGTCAACAGAGCGCGGCGGATCGAGCGGTTCCTGAGCCAGAACATGTACTCGGCCGAGCAGTTCACCGGCCAGGAGGGCTCGACCGTGCCGCTGAAGGAGACCGTCGAGGCCTTCGACAAGCTCAGCAAGGGTGACTTCGATCACATGCCCGAGCAGGCATTCTACCTGTGTGGTGGGCTGGAGGACTTGGAGGCGAAGTACCAGCAGCTGTCCAAGAGCTGACGGTTAGACTCCAGACACGGCGAAGGGGACAGGTCCGCCGAGGGGGTAACAAGAGGGCAGGGAGACGTTCGTGGCTGAGATGTCCGTCGAGTTGGTCGCGGTGGAGCGCAAGGTGTGGTCCGGTCACGCGACCTCGGTTTTCGCCAAGACCACCGAGGGGGAGCTAGGCATCCTGCCCGGGCATACGCCGCTGCTCGGTGAACTGGTCGAGGGCGGGATCGTCAAGATCACCACCACCGACGGCGAGACCGTGACGGCGGCCGTCTTCGGTGGTTTCTTGTCGGTCACCGGCGACAAGGTGACCGTGTTGGCCGAGGCCGCTGAGCTCTCCGACGAGATCGACCCGCAGGCCGCCCGGGATGCCTTGGCGCAGGCTGGCACCGACCCAGACGCCGAGTCCGTCCGGGCCAGAGCCACCGCTCGGCTCAAGGCTGTCGGCCAGGCGGTCTGAGGATCCTTCCGAGCGCCGGAGCGGGACCGCGATGGGGATCGGAGAGATCGTCGGGTTGGTCTTGCTGGGCGGTGCGTTGCTCATCATTGTGCTGGCCTTTCGACGTCTCCGGCTGGTCCGCCAGGGCGGGATCGACGTCGCGCTGCGGTCGCGCCCGAATGACGCAGGCCGCGGCTGGCACCAGGGAGTGGGCCGCTACCGGGGTGATGACTTCGCCTGGTTCGGGGTCTCAAGCCTGCGGTCGGGTCCCGATCGGGTGTTCGGTCGGGAGCAGCTGGAGATCGTGGAGCGTCGCGGTCCGACCCTGCCGGAAAGCTACACGATGCCCAGCGGGTCGGTCGTCCTGCGTTGCCGCACCGACGTCGACGAGTTGGAACTCGCCATGGGGGAGGATACCCTCACCGGGTTCCTCTCCTGGCTGGAATCCGCCCCGCCCAGTTCGAACCCGTGGGCGTCCTGAGCGCGCTTACTCGTCTTCTTTTCGGCCGTCCTCCCTGGGGGCCGTTGCGCCGGGCTTCCACAGCACGTCGCCGTCCGGGTTGGCGACCCGGCCCAGGATGAACAGCAGGTCCGACAGCCGGTTGAGGTAGCGCGCGGTCAGCGCGTTGGTGCGCTCCGCGTCGACCACCATCAGCGCCCACGTGCTCCGCTCGGCCCGCCGGGTGACCACCCGGGCGGTATGCAGCAACGCGGCGCCGGGAGTGCCGCCGGGCAGGATGAACGAGTCCAGCTTCGGTAACGGGGCGTTGTACTCGTCACACCAGCCCTCCAGCCGGGTGACATAGCTCTCATCGATTCGCAGGGGAGGGTACTTCGGATCTTTGACGATGGGGTTGCACAGATCTGCGCCCACGTCGAACAGGTCATTCTGCACCTGCCGCAGCACCGTGACCAGGCGTTGCGGCAGTGGCCCCAGCGCGAGCGCCACGCCGAGCGCGCAGTTGGCCTCGTCCACGTCGGCGTAGGCAACCAGCCGCGGGTCGGTCTTGGGCACCCGAGTGAAGTCGCCGAGACCGCTCGTTCCGTCGTCGCCGGTGCGGGTGTAGATCCTGGTGAGGTGCACGGCCATGGGTTGAACGCTACGGGTCCACGCCACGCGTGGACGCACCCGCTAGCCTCCACCCCCGTGAGCGAGCACTTCAGGGTCCGTGGTGGTGCCAGGCTGATCGGCGAGGTTCAAGTCGTCGGCGCGAAGAACAGCGTGCTGAAGCTGATGGCTGCGGCGTTGCTGGCCGAAGGCACCACGACGCTCACGAACTGCCCGGAGATCCTGGACGTCCCGCTGATGGCCGACGTGCTACGTGGGCTGGGTTGTGACGTAGATGTCACTGCCGGCACCGTCCGTATCAGCACGCCGGCCGAGCCCAAGCACGAGGCCGATTACGGATCGGTGAGCAAGCTGCGCGCCTCGGTGTGCGTGCTCGGCCCGCTGGTGGGCCGCTGCCGGCGAGCCAAGGTCGCGCTGCCGGGGGGCGACGCAATCGGCTCCCGTCCCCTGGACATGCACCAGAACGGGCTTCGCAAGCTGGGTGCGCACAGCGAGATCGAGCACGGCTGCGTGGTTGCCGAGGCCGAGGGGCTGCACGGGGCGCAGATCTGGCTGGACTTCCCGAGCGTGGGGGCCACCGAGAACATCCTGATGGCCGCGGTACTCGCGGAGGGCACCACGGTCATCGACAACGCGGCCCGCGAACCGGAGATCGTGGACCTGTGCCTGATACTGCAGCAGATGGGCGCCCGCGTCTCCGGGGCGGGCACCTCCACCCTCACCGTCGAAGGGGTGGAC
>DASYIL010000119.1:0-3520 GCA_035997545.1 Pseudonocardiaceae bacterium | reverse complement strand
CCGGCACGCCCCCGGCGATCGGTGGTTCGTCGACGAGACCTATGTCAAAGTGGCCGGGCGGTGGGTCTATCTGTACCGGGCGATCGACCAGTTCGGCCAGGTCATCGACATCCTCGTCGCGGAGAAACGGGATCTCGCGGCCACTCGGTCGTGGCTGCTGCCCTCGGCCCTGCCACGTCACCGAGCAGTACGCGAACAACACAGTCGAAGCTGATCACGGCCGCCTGAAGTCCCGGCTGAGGCCAATGCGTGGTCTCAAACGGCTGCGCTCAGCCCGAGTGATCAGTACCGGACATGCGTTCATTCAGAACCTGCGCCGCCGACACTACGAACTGGCCCCGACCTCGACCAAACCACCGGATCCCAGCAGCCTTCACCGAACTCGCCCTCGCCATCTAAACCGCACCCACGCCGCCGTCGACCGTGCCAACCCTCCCACTAATGCAACAGTGCCCTTCAGGATGCCCTCCCTGCAAAGCCCAGGTAAAGCGCACGAATCGCATTTCCGAGCAGGACAGCACTCGCGGTGCTCAGCCCAGCCAGAGCACGCTCAGCACATCCACCCGCCGCTGACCGTCCAGGATCAGGTACGGGACCATGCCCTCGTGGTGCGCGCCGAAGGTCAGCGTGCGCACCTCGGCGTCCGGATTGGCCTCGTCGATCGGCTCGCCGCTCCACGGGGCCGACCTCCAGCAGGATCCGCAGCTCCGCGTAGGCGGCCAGGGCGTGCGCGGGTAACTGGTTGATCTGCTGCTGTGCCTGCTCGTCGGTCTCGACGCGGTACACCTACAGGCCAGCCCGCGCCCTGGTGACCGCCAGCGGTTCATCCTCCGGGATATCCTGCCCGGTCAGCGTCGTAGCGGCCCGACGCACCACCCGCCGGAACTCGGCGGGGTCGCTCTGCAAGAGAGCTACCCGGCGCCAGTGCTCCAGCCGCTTGAACAGCTCCGTGAGGTCCAGACTTTCCCGGGCCTGCACCAGCGCCTCCCCATACGCAACATCGAACCGCTCACGGTCCTCCGGCAGCAGCGCGGCCCTGATAGCGGCGGGCGTAGCACCCGGCAACAGCGGGTGTCCCCTCCGCGGCTGCTCGTCGTAGGCCCAGGTCGCGGTCACGACACCACGATAGACGGTCATCAATAATAGTCGGGCTGAGGCCAACCGAGGGTAACCAAAGAGATCAACTCAGTGACCAACGATCCGCCCGCTCCTTACGGAAGCTCGGGGTGCCGGTGGATGCGGACGGCCGGGTTGCGCGACCGCGGCGGTAGACCCGTGTCGCGCCGGAAGCCGGCCTGGGTCGGCTGGGTCAGGCGGGGCTGTTGGCTTCGGCGTGGGAACCCTGCCGGGAGGAGTCGTCGATGTCCACGGTGGGGCGACCGTCGGTGGTGGTGTTGCCGATCACTGTGGCGCCGGTGGAGCCGTCGATGATGATGACCCCGCGCGTGATGTTGGGGCCGCCGAGCTTGTCCTGACGTATCACGACGTTGGGCCAGCGGCGCAGGTTGATCGCCTGGGCACCGTTGGCCGCGCAGGTGTTGCCGACGAAGGTGATCGACGGGATCCCGGCCGGGGCGTCACTGTTGTGGTGCTGGTCGCCGGTGGCGATCAGACATTGCGCGTCGACGTTGCGGCAAGTGTTGCCCGAGATGACGACATCGAAGGTGGGTGGGCTGTTCTCGTCGTAGGTCTGGAAGCAGTCCGGGTGCGGCGGATTGAGGTAGCCGCGCGCGGAGATATCGAAGATGGTGTTGTCGGTGATCCGGTGCCCGTTGCCGAAAAACCGCATCCCGTCGGCGTCGCTGTCGCCCTCTGGCACTGTTCCGCTGATGGTGTTGGCGTGCACGGTGATCCGCTGCCCGGTGATCCAGATGCCGGCGGTGGCGACGTGGGCGATGGTGTTGGACTCGATGGTGGAGTCGGTGCATGCATCGCAGGTGACCCCGCCGCGCTGGGTGTCGCGGACGGTGTTGTTCCCGGCGGTGATCCCGGCCCCCCGAAGCAGCACCCCCTCGCCGTCGGCGACGGTGAAGCCCTCCAAGATGACGTGGTCGGCGGTGATCTGGACGCTGTGCACGGTGCCCCCATCGGAGACGAGCCTGATCGGCGCCGCGGTGGTACCCGATCTGGTCATCGTCACGTCAGTGTCGGCGAGGTCACCGCCGGAAAAGCACACCGTGTTTCCCGGCGAGGCGGTGTCCAGGGCCACCGGCACGTCGGCAGCCCTGGTGATCGTGTGGGTGCAGTCGGGCGGCAGGCTCTGGTGGCGCTGGGGGCCAGCCGAGGCCCCCTGGCCAGCCGATGAACAACCGGCGGCGAGCAGCACCAGGCCCAGCAGCGGGACAGACCAGCCCGACACCACCCGGGGCAGCCGCGACATCACCTGCGCGCGGGTCACGCCAGCCACCACGCCAACATGACCACCGACCATGACCACCGACGCCGCGACCAGCACCAGCACGCGGCGCAGCATCCGCGCCGGATCCCACTCCCCCGGTCGCACAGCCAGCCCAGGGCGGAGGTGAACAGCGTCGGCCATGGGACGGACACTACGGACACTGTGGTCGCCACCCAGCCCGAGGTCGGTCAGCCGCTGGCAAATCCAAGGGCGACACGGCATCCCCTGGTGCAGGCATCCGACGCGGGGCTTTCGCGGCGGGCCGATCGGGAGGTCAGCGCTCAGCTACCACCGGATGCCGCAGCGGCCGTGTCGAACCGTTCGGCGGCCGCGTCGAGGTCGGCCAGCTCCCGGCCCTGGGCATTGAAGTCCCCCGCGGCCTGTGCCTGGCGCAGGGGTTGAGCGCATCGGCGATGTCGGTGACGGCTTACGCATCTCGGGGCTGGTGGCAGCACCGGCTGGGGGCACCGTTGAGCCCTGCTGGGACCATGGCCAAGAACTGGATCGACGGACAGTGGGTCAGCTCAGGGGACCTTCGCGCCAGCTTCGACCCAGCCACCGGCCAACAGATCGGCACGTACGCCCACGCCAGCAGTGAGGATGTCCAACGGGCGTTCGCCGCCGCGGCGCGCTGCCCCATGATCGACAAGGCCAACGTCGAGCGCGTCAACCGAGTCGTGAAGGAGGCCATCGCCGACGGTGCCCGAGTTGTCGTGCGCGGCGGTCCCGGCACTGAGGGCCCGCTCGCCGACGGCGCCTTCTACCGGCCGACCCTGCTGGAGGTCGACGACAGCAACATGCGCATCGTCCAGCACGAGGTGTTCGGCCCGGTGCGCGCCTCGCCGACCACGATCGTGCCGATACCGAACTGGCGGACCAGCCCGCTGCAATACCAGCACGGCGACAGGTGGTCACCATGATCGTGTCGCGGTAGTCGCGCTGCCGCCCGACCGCCCGGAACGCGGTCGTCTCGGCGTGCATGGACGGGGTCGTCGTCTTGCACCCTGCGGTGTGGCCACGTCCGAGGAGGCGACCGTCGACGCCGAACAGCGCCGTCCTGATTGGGATGCCACCCTCGCCCAACCCGACCCTGGCCTCGGCCAGCGCCACCTCCAGCAGCAC
>DASYIL010000118.1:0-2158 GCA_035997545.1 Pseudonocardiaceae bacterium | reverse complement strand
ATGGTCCGCACCCACGTTTTCCGCTAGTTGCCGGTCGCGCCGCCCGGCCCGGCCCCCCGAGGGCAAGCCGGCCGGGCGGCCGACGCCAGCCACACCGACGCCACATCGTCAGACTAGCCGATGTGACGTCACTACGTACACGCTGCAAAAATATGACTTACCATCGATACGAGGTTATGCTGCGCGACCATGTCTGGTCCCACCATCCGACGCCGTCAGCTCGGCGGCGCGCTGCGTCGGCTACGCGCCGACGCGCACGAGACCCGTGAGCAAACAGCCTTCCTCCTCGGGTGCTCCGCGACGAAAGTCACCTACCTGGAGTCGGGCCGGAACGTCATCGGGAAGACCGAGTTGATCGTGTTGCTCCAGCACTACGGGGTAGAGGACAAGCTGCAGACGCTTGAGGAGTTGCGCCAAGAGGCTGGGAAGCGCGGCTGGTGGTCCCAGTACGGGCTACCCGAGTGGCTGGCTGGTTACGTCGGCCTGGAGACCGACGCGACCTCGCTGCGCTGCCTGGAGCTGGAGAACATCCCCGGATTGCTCCAGACCGAGCAGTACATGCGGACGCTCTACACGGTCGCTGGCCGACTGTCGGCCAAGGAAGTGAATCGGCGCGTTCCCGCGCGCCTAAAGCGGCAGGAGCGGCTTACCGGAGAGAGCCCTCTACCGCTGACCGCTGTCGTGTCCCAGGCGGCTCTGGAGCGGTGCGGACGTGATGACAGGGTCGCGGCTGACCAGCTGGCACAGCTTCTCGACCGAGCACAGTGGCCGAACATTGAACTGCGGGTGCTGCCGTTTGATCAAGGCCTGCACGCTGGCACGGATGGACCGTTCTCGCTGCTCAGCTTCCGCGACGAGGAGCTACTGCCCGACATCGCGTACCAGGAGTACGCCGTCGGCGGGCACGTCATTGATGACGAGGCGGTCGTGTCCCAGCTGGTTAGGCTGTTTGACGAGCTGCGCAGCCAGTCCCTCGATGCAGACGAGAGCCTGGCCATGATCGCGCAGCTCGCCCAACAGATCCAGTGATGCGAAGAGAGAGGCATCGACGATGGATGACCTAGCTCCCGCCTGGCGGAAGTCTACATTCAGCAACAGCCAGGGTGCCTGCGTCGAGGTGACCGGCCTCGACGGTGGCCGTGCGGTTCGGGACTCCAAGGACCCGCACAGCACGGCCCTGATGTTCACCGCGGCCGAGTGGGTCGCGTTCACCGCCGGGGTCCGTGCCGGCGAGTTCGACTGATAGAAGGACCGGAACGGCCCTGCCGCTCCAGGGGGGCCGTTCCGCCATGCGGAGACGCGCACGCGACAGACGGCAGTGAAGGTAAACGCGCAGGTCACGCATCACCGTTGACCGCACGGGGTTGACCCGCCGTTCCCGCGCCCGGCTGGCCTCGTTCTTCAGCGGAGCGGGGCGTTCACCATCTGGGGGCGAGCGCCCCGCTCCCTAAGCCCTGCGCGTGTGACCTGGGGAAACGAAGATCTCGATTTCAGGATCAGTGCAGGTCAGGGCCCGCTTTTGACAAGATCACCGGTAGTGGCAAAACGGACACCTCGGCTTCCGGGTCTGCCGCGCGGGCGCAGCGGGCCGCACTACCGCTCAGCCGCCGGGGTGGTGATCAGCGCGGCTGTCTCGGCACGGACAGTCTCGGCGAGCATGGTGATGGCGCGCGCTGCCTCGTGCAGGGCCTCGTGTGTGTGGTAAGCGTGCATGAGGGCGAGGGACGGGGTGTCGTCGTGGCCAGCGACGAGCCATCTCTCGAAGCTGTGCCGAGCCACCTTCAGGGCAAGTTCAGCGTCGTGCCACTGCGTGTTCGCGGCAATCACGCGGGTGGTGCCACCATTCTGGGACGGAGATGGCCGCGGGGAATCGTCGTGGTTCATTCCAGTGGCCCTTTCTGCGCGGCGGTTGTCGGGCGGTTTTCGAACGTGGGGCAGTAGCACCAACCCACTGCCGGTGGCTGGTGGAGGGCCGTTGGCGGTCGCCGCCGGTGGCAGTGCGCTCAGTGCCTGGCTCTGGGCAAGGCGTACCGCGGCCGGTGTGACACCCAGGATGACCACGATGTCCGGGAGGGATACGTCAGCTACGACCCACAACAGGACGATCTCGCGGTCGGGGCTGGGCAGCGTGGCGCTCAGCGCACGGAGCCGGGCGCAC
>DASYIL010000117.1:0-6342 GCA_035997545.1 Pseudonocardiaceae bacterium | reverse complement strand
CGGCATAATGAGCTTTATGCAGATATCGGTATAAAGCTCATTATGCCGATATCTGCGCGCCCTCAGCGACGCCGACCCCCTCGGGCAACTGTGGGCCCAGGCCATGGCCGACACCCTGCTGGAAGCCAACAGGCCGCACACCAGGCCCGCACCGTCGGCGCCGACCAACTCGACCCGGTCGCCCTGGCACAGATCCGCAACCACTACCTGGGCGCACTCGCCAAAGGCAGGACCGACAACCACGGCCACCGCAGCACCCTCACAACCCAAGCCCGCAGACTCATCCAACGATTCACCCGCTACGAAGACATGATCCTGCGCTTCGCCGTCGACCTCACCGTGCCGTTCACCAATTATGCCGATGTTTGGGTTATGCCGATGGTGGCGTGAATGTGTTGGTGGGGCGCGGGACGGGCCTGGAAGTTCGGCATAACGTGGTGTGCGGGTTGACGCTGGTCTCTCCATCGTCTGGTGAGAGGCCATGTGATGAGACGTGTGTCGAGAGTGTCGGTGTCCGGTCCGCTCGCGGAGTTCGCTGTCGGGTTCGCCGAGAGGCTGGCTGGTCTGGGGTATTCGCCGCCCGGTGCCGAGGGGCAGCTACGGCTGATGAAGCATCTGTCGGTTTGGCTTGCGGCAGAGGGCCTTTCGGCTGATGGTCTGACCGTCGAGGTGGTGGCTCGTTTCGTTGCCGGCCGCCGAGCCCGGCGTACCTCTTTGCGGTCTGAGCGGGCGTTGGTGCCGCTGCTGGCGTTCTTGCGGGAGCTCGGCGTGGCGCCGGTGGCGCCGGTGGTCGCACCGACGGATCCCGTGGACGTCGTGCTCGGGCGGTTCGCGGACTACCTGAGGACGCAGCGGGGACTCGCGCCGGCGACCGTGATCAGTTACGTCTCACAGGTGCGGCCCTTCCTGGCCTGGCACGGCGGTCTTGGTGACACGCGGTGGGAGTCGTTGAGGGCGGTCCAGGTGCAACGGTTTGTCGTGGCGCGAGCGGCCGGGCAGCGTCGGAGGTCGGTGCAGGTCGGGCTTACCGCGGTGCGCGCTGTGTTGCGGTGGATGTGTCGTGAGGCGATGGCGCCGCCGGGGCTGGCCGACATGATCGGCTCGGTGGCGTCCTGGACACCGACTGCGCTGCCCAAGGCGCTGACACCCGGGCAGGTCGCAGACTTGCTGACCGGGCTGTCGGCCGATGCCGTGGCCAGATGCCGCGACGAGGCGATGCTGGCGTTGATGTGGCGGATGGGGTTTCGCGCCGGGGAAGTCGCGTCCTTGTGTCTGGACGACATCGACTGGCGAACCGGTGTCGTCGTCGTGCACGGCAAGGGCGACCGCCGCGAGCAGGTCCCCTTGCCCGTTGACGTCGGTGAACTGCTGGTGGCCTACCTGCAACGGGCCCGTCCGGTGGGCGTGGATCATCGGCAGGTGTTCCTGGCGGTGGACGCGCCACACCATCGCCTGGGCACGGCCGCGGTGTCGGGCGTCGTCGTGCGGGCCGCTGCCCGCGGGGGTGTCCCCGCGTCGTGCGCGGCGCACCAGCTACGGCATACCGCGGCATGTCAGGTGCTGGCCGGCGGGGGCGGCCTGATCGAGGCCGGGCAGTTGTTACGCCACGCCACCGCAGCCGCCACGGCCGTCTACGCGCGGTGCGATCTGGCAGCCCTGACCGTGCTGACCCGCCCCTGGCCAGTACAGGTGGTGGCGTCATGAACATCGACCTGCGGGCCGCGGCCGTGGAGTATCTGGCGGCACGCCGAGCCCGGGGGTATCTGTCGAGGGATCATGCCTGGCTGATCTCCTCGTTCCTGGACGGGCTTGCCGCGCCCAACGCCACCACCATCACCCGCGCCAACGTGCTGGCCTTCGCCACCGCACCGATCGGGACTGGGCGCGCCTGGCAGGCGTTTCGGATGTCGATCATTCGAGGTTTCGCTGCCTACGTCCACGGCCTCGACCCCGACATCGCGGAGGTGATCCCGGACCGGTTGATCCCCGCGACGTACGCCCGGCGGATTCCCTACCTGTACTCCGCCGCACAGATCAGCGACCTGATGACCAGATCGGCGGCCCTCCTGCCGCCCCTGCTGGGCGTCACCATGGCCGCCTTCATCGGGCTGATCGCCGCGACCGGCATGCGAGGCGGGGAAGCCATCGCCCTGGACAGCGAAGACTTCCTGCCCGCCCAGGCCCTGTTGACCGTGACCGGCAAGTACGGCCGGCAACGCCTCCTGCCACTGCATCCCACCACCGTCGCTGCGCTGATCACCTACCGGCAGGTCCGCGCCACCATGACCCCCACACCCGTACAAGGCCCGTTCTTCGTCGGCGCCACCGGCAAACGGCTCAACCACAGCAGCGCCCAGGACGCGTTCCGACTGATCGCCGACGCCTGCGACCTGCCCACCAACCCCGGGACCAGGCCCCCACGACTACATGACCTCAGACATTCCTTCGCCGTGAATTCCTTGATCGACGCTCATCGTCAAGGCGTCGACATCGATGCCCGGATCGCGGTTCTCGCCACCTACCTGGGCCATGTCAACCCGCTCAACACCTACTGGTACCTCAGCGCCAGCGCCGAACTGATGACCCTGGTCAGCGACCGGATCACCGCCTACCGGCAGGGACGACGACCGTGACCGCCCTCGCCCCCACCCTGCAGTCGTTCTTCACCGCCTACCTCATCGGTCAACGCGACGCCAGCCCTCACACCATCACCGCCTACCGTGACACGTTCCGACTGCTGCTGGACTACACCTACCAGCGCACCGGCATCCGCCCCAGTGACCTGGACCTCGCCGTCATCGACGCCGAACTCGTCGCCGGATTCCTGACCCACCTGCAAGACCACCGAGGCAACAGCGCCCGGACCCGCAATACCCGCCTCGCAGCGATCCACTCCCTGTTCCACCACGCGGCACTACGCCATCCCGAACACGCAGACCTGATCGCCAGAGTCCTGGCGATCGCCCCAAAAAACACCCACCGCACGACCGTCACCTACCTCACCGACCCCGAGACCGACGCGCTCCTGGCAGCACCCAACCGCGCCACCTGGACCGGCCGTCGCGACCACACGATCATCATGACCATGGTCACCACCGGGCTGCGAGTATCCGAGCTAACCGGCCTGACCCGCGCCGACGTCCAGGCCACACCACCCGGCCCGCACCTGGCCTGCCACGGCAAAGGCCGCAAAGACCGAATCACCCCGCTCGACACACACACCGCTGCAGCGCTACAGGAATGGCTCGCAGAAAACGACACCCCACCGACAACGCCGGTGTTCACCCCACAAGGCACCAGCCGGAAGATGACGACCGACGCCGTCGCTCAACGCCTCACGATCCACACCGCCCGAGCCGCACATGCCTGCCCGACCCTGACCGGAAAGATCATCACACCGCACACCCTGCGCCACACCACCGCCATGAGAATGCTTGCTGCGGGCAACGATGTCACGACGATCGCGCTCTGGCTCGGCCACGAGTCACCCGAGTCCAGTCGCCCCTACCTACACGCGGACCTACAACTCAAACAACGCGCCCTCGACCGGACCGCCCCACCCCACACCACCCCAGGACGCTACACAGCCCCCGACGCCCTCCTCGCCTACCTCGAAAGCCTGTAGTTATGCCGAACTTCCAGGCCCGTCCCCGCGCCCCACCAGCACATTCACGCCACCATCGGCATAACCCGAACATCGGCATAATTGGTGTTATTCCGATATCGGAATAACACCAACAATCCCGCCGAGCGAGCCCTGCGCACCCCGGTGGTCGGCCGGAAGAACTATTACGGCAGCCACGCCAGCTGGGCCGCTGACCTGGCCGCCCGGGTCCTGGACCATCACCGCAACCGCCGAACGCAACCACCGCGAGCCGCTCGCCTACCTATATGTTACGTGGAATACGAGCGAAGCGAACTATTCTCACGTAACAAGGATTCTGTGGACTGCGACGTAGGAGCATTCCACAGAATGACCGAATACCTCCAGGCATGCGCCACAGCAGGAGGCAAAGCACCCCAAGGCCAGGCCCTTCAACGATTCCTACCCCTGGTTACCCGATCCCGGCGACACCCCCGGCAGTCACGACGATGATCCCCCCAAGACCATCCAACACGATGCCGAGACTCCCACCGGATCCTCACCATAACCGCGACCCCGGAACAAACCCGAGCCGATCCAGACACCCGGCCATCACCACCGGCCGGGTTCTCGGCATGCCCTCCCACGGGATCACCGAATACTTACTTGCGGACTACTACAGATTCCGTCACAAGACTCGTGAACTGGCGAAGCAGGGTAGGGGCGCGTAGCGCTTCAGGTACATTGAGGAACACGTCGATGAAGGGGCGGCTCGGGCGATCTGCGATGGGTGTATCCGTGAGGTTTTAGGCACTAACAACCCGTATTGTGCGCGAAGCCGTCTGCTGATGGTGATCGGAGGTGAGTCTTCAGTGTGGAGGTGTGCTGAATGTGGAGGTGGTTGTCCACTCGCGTGCAGCGCGAGGGCATTACGGCTTCCGCCCAACTCCGCCGAATATAGCTACCTCGTCGGATTCCCCCCAGGGTGTGGGCTCCGGGCGCCAGAGCGAGCACGACACGACGCCGGGCTCCAGCAGTTCTAGCCCGTCAAAAAATCGGAGGATCTGTTCGGGGGTGCGCTGGGTCAGCTTCGGTGTGCCGTGCTCGTTCCAGAACGCGACGGCGGCGTCCATGTGGGGCATCGCCGGGCTGGTGATGGTGTGGGACAGCGCCAGGTAGCTGCCGGAGGGGACAGCGTCCAGGAGGCGACGCACGATGCCATACGCTTCCCCATCGTCGTTGATGAAGATCAGCACTCCCAGCGTGGTGAGGGCGATCGGCTGGGTGAAATCCAGCGTCCGAGCCGCTTGTGCCAGAATCCTGTCCGGGTTGTGCAAATCGGCGTCGAGGTAGTCGGTGGCACCTTCGGGCGTGCTGGCCAGCAGCGCACGGGCGTGGACCAGTACCAAGGGGTCGTTATCGACATAGACGATCCGAGATTCTGGCGCGACCCGCTGGGCGACCTCGTGGGTGTTGTGGGCGGTGGGCAGGCCGGTACCGATGTCCAGGAACTGACGGATCCCGGCCTCACTGGCCAGGTACCGCACGGCGCGCCGCAAAAAGGCCCGGTCAGCGCGGGCGTAGTCGCCGATACCGGGGTGGAGTTGCTGTATCTGGTCACCGATCTCACGATCGACGGGGTAGTGGTCCTTGCCGCTCAGCCAGTAATTCCAGATCCGCGCCGAATGGGCCCTGGTGGCGTCGATCTTGGATTGTGCTCCATCGACGGTGGGCGGCGCACTGTCTGCCATGGGGAAGCTCCTCTGAGTGCGAGGTGCCGTTCGTCAGCGCTCACGGTAGACCTGCGGTCATGTGGCTGCACTCGGCGCGTTCACGTGGACGCCGATCTAACCACCGCGCGCGGCATGGGTCCGCATCGCCAACGGAGATACGGCCGAGCCTAGGTACATTGATGGACCCCAGCCCACCCGAGCGTTGCGGGCCCGCGAGCCCCGGGGAGGAGACCCCAGTTCGACTGGCTTGAGCTGCCCGACCCGCCGCCGGGGTGGGGCCTTTGCGGGCAGGCGCATCTGCTGGTCGGGTCGCTGGCGCATTCGGGCCGGTGGCGGGCGGTGTTGGCCGAGTCCGAGGACCAGCCGCACCTGATCGAGGCCCTCGACGGCGTGCTGCGCCGGCTGGGCGGGGTCAGCCGGTACTGGCGTTTTGACCGGATGGCCACCGTGTGCCACCCCGGCTCGGGGCGGGTCACGGCCAGCTTCGCCGCGGTCGCGCGGCATTACGGCGCCGGGGTGCGGATCTGCCCGGCTCGACGGGGGCAGCGCAAGGGGGTGGTGGAAAAGGCCAACCACACCGCGGCGCAGCGCTGGTGGCGCACCCTGGCCGACGAACTCACCCCAGCGGCCGCGCAGGCGAGTCTGGACCGGTTCTGCGTCCGGGTTGGTGACGCCCGGACCCGGGCCCGCGACGGCGCGCGGGTCACCGTCGCCGAGCTGGCCGCCACCGAGCCACTCGCCCAGCTGCCGGTCGCGCCGTACCCGGCGGCGGTGGCGGTCAGGCGCATGGTGTCCGCGCAGGCGCTGGTGGTCTTGGGCGGCAACACCTACTCCGTGCCGCCGGGGATGGCCGGCCGGGAGCTGATCGTGCGGTCCCCGCTGGGCTCACCGCACCTAGAGGTGGCCACCGAGGCCGGGGTGGTGCTAGCCCGCCACCACCGCGCGCCCGACGGCGCCGGCGCCGTCATCCGCGACGCCGGGCACGTCACCGCGTTGGAACACGCGGTGCTGGCCGCATTCTCCGAC
>DASYIL010000116.1:0-32694 GCA_035997545.1 Pseudonocardiaceae bacterium | reverse complement strand
CACGATCTGGCGGCACCACCGGACGAAATCTCCGGCGGACAGTTCGACGCCGTTGTTCTCCGCAGCTGTCAGCACCGCCGACAGGGACTCCCCGCGCGCCCACCGGTACACCGGCCAGGCGAAACCCAGGTCAGGTTCTCGGGTGCGCTCCAGCCGGTGATGTCGCTCGTCGGCCTCCAGCTCCGCCCACAACCGCACGGTGGCCACCAGCGCATCGCTCACCGGCCCAGGAGGAACCCGAGGCGCGACCACGTCACCGCGCGCCTCGTAGACCAGTGCTGAGATCACCGCGGCCAGCTCGGGGGGCTGCAGGCCGTCCCAGACCTGGTGACGCAGGCACTCCGCGGTAAGCAGATCGGTCTCCGACCACAACCGGGCTAGCACCCGGCCATGCTGGGTGAGCTGATCGCCATCCAGGTATCCGCGCTCGGTCAGCAGGGCCCGGATCCGGTCGAACGTCCGGGCCAGGGAGTGTGTCGTGGCCGCGACCTGCTGGCGCAGCGTGTCGGTCTCCCGCTCCAGCTGGTCGTGTCGTTGGGCCCACCGGGCGTGCTCTTCCCGGTCGTCGCAACTGTGGCAGGGGTGTGCCCGCAGCGCCCGGCGCAGGGCGGCCAGCTCGGCGTCGTCCGCCGCCTCGCTGCGCCGCTGGGCCCGTGGCGGAACCGCGATGCCGGTCTCACGCAGCGCCGATGCGAGGTCGCGGCGAACCCGGGCAACCCGGTGGTCTACTCGCTTGGGCAACCGCATCCGGCCGAGCACCTGGACCGGGGTCGGGAAGTCGGTGATCGACAGCCGACCCGCCCAGCGGTCTTCGGTGAGCACCAGTGGGCGGGGGTCGTCGGCGGGGCCGTCGCCAGGATCGATTACCACTGCCAGACCCGACCGGCGCCCGCCGGGGACCGCGATGACGTCGCCACGCTCGAGCCGCAGAAGCGATGCCGCCGCCTCGGCCCGGCGCGCCGAGGCACCGTGGCGGGCCAACGACCGCTCCCGCTTGGAGATCTGCCTGCGTAACCGGGCGTACTCGGCGAAGTCGCCCAGGTGACAGCTCATCGAGTCGGCGTAGCCCGCCAATCCCTCGGCGTTGCGGTCGATCCGGCGAGCCAGGCCCACCACCGAGCGGTCGGCCTGGAACTGGGCGAAGGACTGTTCGAGCAGCGCTCGCCCGGCGGCCACCCCGACCCGGTCGACCAGGTTGACGGCCATGTTGTAGCCGGGCCGAAACGAGCTGCGCAGCGGGTAGGTGCGGGTGGAGGCCAGCCCGGCCACCTGCACAGGGTCCACCCCTGGTTGCCAGAGCACCACGGCATGGCCCTCTACGTCGATGCCACGCCGTCCGGCCCGACCGGTGAGCTGCGTGTACTCGCCGGGGGTGAGATCGAGGTGGGTCTCCCCGTTGAACTTGACCAACCGCTCCAGCACCACCGTGCGAGCCGGCATGTTGATCCCCAAGGCGAGGGTTTCGGTGGCGAACACGGCCTTGATCAACCCGCGGACGAACAGCTCCTCCACGGTCTCCTTGAACGCGGGCAGCATCCCGGCGTGGTGCGCCGCGACGCCCCGCTCCAGGGCGTCGCGCCACTCCCAGAAACCGAGCACGCCGAGGTCGCCTTCGGGCAGGTCGGCGGTGCGAGTGTCTACCATCTCGCGGATCTGCGCTGACTCCTCGGGGGTGGTCAGTCGCAGTCCGCTGCGGACGCACTGGTGCACCGCGGCGTCGCAGCCAGCCCGGCTGAAGATGAACGTGATCGCCGGCAGCAACGCGTCGCGATCCAGTCGTGCCACCACGTCCGCCCGGGCCGGCGGCCGGAACCGGGGTGCACCGTTGCGCCCGCCGCGCGGCCGATCCCATCCGGCATGGCGCTCCAGCTCCTGCACGCGCCGGACCAGGTGCGGGTCGACAGCGACCCGGCCGCCGCTGCTATCCTCGGCGAACAGGTCGAACATCCGCGAACCGACCAACATGTGCTGCCACAGCGGCACCGGACGGTGCTCGTCGACCACCACCGCGGTGTCGCCGCGCACGTCGACCAGCCACTCCCCGAACTCCTCGGCGTTGCTCACCGTGGCGGACAGGCCGATCAGCCGCACGCTGCTCGGGAGGTTGAGGATCACCTCCTCCCACACCGCGCCACGGAACCGGTCGGCGAGGTAGTGCACCTCGTCCATCACCACGTAGGCCAACCCGTCGAGCGTGCCCGATCCGGCGTAGAGCATGTTGCGCAGCACCTCGGTGGTCATCACAACCACCGGCGCGCTCCCGTTGATCGAGGTGTCCCCAGTGAGCAGGCCGACGGTGTCCGTGCCGTGCCGAGCCACAAGATCGGCGTATTTCTGGTTGGACAGTGCCTTGATCGGTGTCGTGTAGAAGCACTTGCGGCGCTGCGACAGCGCCAGGTGTACGGCGAACTCGCCGACCACGGTCTTGCCCGCACCCGTGGGCGCGCACACCAGCACTCCGTGTCCGTCCTCGAGGGCCTCGCACGCTGCCCGCTGAAACGGGTCGAGCTGGAAGCTCAGGCCGCCGGCGAACTCCTCGAGATGAGGTCGGGGGACCCGACGGCGGGCAGCGGCGTACGCCTCGGCAGGAGAGTTGGCCACCGTCTCAGGCTAGGCGACGACGGTGAGTGCGCCGGGTTCGCAGTGCACGGCCACCGGCAGGGTGCCCTGCAGTTCGCCGTCGGCGTAGACGGGCCAGCCGCCGTCGCCGTCGATGCGCACGGTCGCGGCCGGCAGAACGGTCACCTCCGGCTCGTCGATGTGGCCGCCGACCCGTAGCCGACGGACGACCCGCAGCAGCCGGCGTCTGGTCACCGCGGCGATGACAATCACGTCGAGCAGGCCGTCGCCCAGCGTGGCATCCGGGCAGATCCGCAACCCACCGCCGTTGCCGACCGCGACCAAGGATCGCCTCCAGGTCCATCTCGGTGCCCCCGGCGTGCACCCGGAGCCCGCCGCGGGGTCAGTGCGGCGAGCTCGGCAAGCACCGCCAGGCCGCCGCACCGCGACCGGAATGCGGGTTGACAATCAGCGTGACACGCACGGCTCCGAATCCTACGGATTGTGAATAGCGCGGCGGCTTAGGTGGCGTCGTTGTAGTGAGGTGCGGCGTCGTTCTTCGCTGCGTCATCCGACCCCATGGGCTCCACCTGATGATTCAGCGGAGAGGGCTCATCGGGGTCGAGGTCATCCCAGCCCTGTTCGGCGCGCCGCCGCGCCACGGCGCGGTCGTGGGCCCGAGCGATCAGCACCGACGCCTCGAACAGCACGACCAGAGCGCCGGCCAGCGCGAGCATGGAGATCGGGTCGTTGCCCGGGGTGGCGACCGCGGCCAGTACGAACAGCCCGAACAAGATGCCGCGCTGCCAGCGCTGGAGCTTCTCATACGGCAGCACCCCGACCCGGTTGAGCATCACCACCAGCAGAGGCAGCTCGAAGGTCAGGCCGAAGACAGCCAGCATGGTCAGCAGGAAGCCGACATAGGCCTGGCCGGTCAGTGCGGTGATGAACTGCCCGGCGCCCAGGTTCGCCAGGAAGGACAAGCCAGCAGGCACCACGTAGTAGGCGAGTACCGCGCCTGCGGCGAACAGCACGCTGGCTGCGCCGACGAAGGTGACGGCGAACTTGCGTTCCTTGGCGTAGAGGCCGGGTGTGATGAAGGCCCACACCTGGTAAACCCAGATGGGGGCGGTGAACACCGCACCCGCCGCCATGCCCACCTGCATTCGGAGGGTGAACACCTCGAACGGGCTGGTCTGCAGCAACTGGCACCGGCCACGGTTCGGGGTCAGCCGCAACGTCTCTGGCAGGCCGCAGTACGGACGGGTGAGCAGATCACCAAGGCTGGGCAGGCCGAACGGGGACACCCCCCACCAGACGAACCCGAGGACGCCGCCGAGCGCGATCGCGCACAGCGCGATGAACAACCGGGTGCGCAGCTCGTACAGGTGCTCCATGAGGGTCATGGAGCCATCCGGGTTGGCCTTGCGTCGGCGGCCCGACCCAGCGAGGAAACGCCCACCCGGGAAACGCATCGGCGATCCTCGTCGTCAGCGAATGGTGTCGTTGTGCCGCTGGGGCTCCTCGACCGGAGTTGCGGCGGGGCCCGACGGTGGCAGCGTCTGCTGAGGGGACTGGTGCCGGGGGGGCTGCGAAGTCGCCTCGTCCTCCGAGCGCATGCCCTTGGTTTCGGCCTTGAAGATGCGCATGGACTGCCCGATGGCTCGGGCGGCCGTCGGCAGCTTGGTCGAACCGAACAGCAGAACCAGCACGCCCAAGAGCACTATCAGCTCCCAGCCTGACGGAATGCCCATGTGGGCCTCCTCTCTCGCTTCTCGTGCAGGGTTGATGCTACGCGCCGGAACCCTCCTCGTTGCGGGCGCGGCGCTGCTTGGCCAGCTCCACCTGCAGCGCCGCAATCCGGGCGGTCAGCGGGCCGCGGCGGTCCGCGAGTCTGGCCCCGCTGGAGCGGGTGGTCCGGGCTAGCCCGCGGGTTGAGCAGGCCAGCCGCACCAGCAGCGCCATGAGCACGACGGCGCCGGCGGCGACCGCCAGTGCACTGATCAGATAGGGCACAGCGGTGACGTTAGCCCAGCTCGCCGGCTGGCAGGTGACTGGATCTGTGCACCGCCGCGTAGGCCCGCTGCGCTACCGCCACAGCCAGCTCAGCGGGCTCCCGGACAACCACGTCGGCACCCAGCCCCAACACCAGACGCACCATCCAACCGATGTCGGCATACCGCATTCGCACGGTCGCTGCTCCCCCCTCGCCCTCGGTCAGCTCCTCTACCGGGTAATACTCGGCGACCCAGCGAGCGTCCGCAGCGAGTGTGAGCACCGCGACCTGCTGGTCGGGCTGCGCGCGGAACAGCCCGGCCGACACGTCGGTGGGGCGGGCGTGCGGTGGTGGCGCGGCCGGCTCTTCCAAGGTCGCGACGTGCTCTATGCGGTCCAGCCGAAACAGCCGCACCCCCTCGGCGCTGCGGCACCACGCCTCCAGGTAACTGTGCCCTTCCAGCAAGAGCAGCCGCATCGGGTCCACAGTGCGCTCCCCCACGGTGTCGCGGGACGCGGTGTAGTAGCGGATCCTCAGCGCGTGGCGGCGGTCCAGGGCGTCGCGTACAGCGGCCAGCGCGGCCTCTTCCCGGGTGGCCAGCCCGACTACCACACCGTCGGCCTGCCCGGCAGCGGCCTCGATCTTGGCCAGGGCCCGGCGCACCGCTCCGGCGTCGACCACGCCGGGCGTCTCGGCCAGCGCCCGCAACGCCACCACCAGCGCGGTTGCCTCCGCGCCGGACAGTCGCAGCGGGCGGCGCATCCCGGCGTCGAAAGTGACGGTCACGGTGTCGCCCTCGAAAGACAGGTCGATCAGGTCACCGGGCCCATAGCCGGGCAACCCGCACATCCACAGCAGCTCCAGGTCACGGCGCAGCTGCCGGGCAGTGACCGCGAAGTCGTCGGCCACCTCCTCGATCGGCACACCGGGCCGAGCCAGCAGGTAGGGCACCAGGGCCAGCAGCCGGGGCAACCGCTCAGCGACCCCCTCCATCAGCTCGCGCTCCCTGCGGCCGCTAGCAGCCGGACCCGCACACAGTCGGCCAGTTCCGCGGGCTCGACGACCACTGCATCCGGCCCGAGCCCGGCGATCCACCGTGCGGCGACGTCGTAGCCCGGCAGCTGCACCGCAACGAGGTCACCGCTCACCCCATCCACGGTCATCCTGCCCAGCACCGTCGCGTGCCTGCGCAGGCCGTGCGCGCGGCCGTCGGCCAGCCACAGCCGGGCGGTGTGCGCCACCGGCGGTGGTTCCGCGGAACCCGCCACGATCTTCAGCAGATCTATCCCCGCTGGCCGCTGTACCGCGCCCGAGGCGCCGACGGTGCGCACCGGGCCGACGATCCGGGAGACCCGGAAGCAGCGGGTCGCCTCCCGGTCCCGGTCGTGTCCCACCGCGTACCAGCGGCCCCGCCAGGACACCACCCCCCACGGCTCGAGGGTGCGCGCCGCAGCCTCGGCCGCAGGATGCTTGCGGTGCGAGAACGTCACGATCTGCCCGGCCTGGACGGCCGAGATCAGCGGGGCCAGCGCCGGCTCGACGGCCCGCACTCGTGGCTCGACGGCCACCGACGGCGGGGTGTCCACCTCCACTCCAGCGGCGCGCAGTTTGAGCAGCGCCCCGTGTGCGGCCCCGGCCAGCTGTGGGGAATCCCACAGCCGGGCAGCCAGCGCGACTGCGGCGGCTTCGTCGGGTTCGAGGTCGATGTCGGGTAGCTCGTAGTCCCGGCGCGTGATGCGGTAGCCCTCACCGGCGTCGAACCCGGGGGTGCGGCCGGTCTCCAGGGGGACGCCCAGTTCGCGTAGCTCAGCTTTGTCCCGCTCAAACATTCTGAAGAACGCCTCGTCGGACGGGGCCTCGGCGTAGCCGGGCACGATCCGCCGGATCCGTTCGGCGGGTAGGTACTGCCGGCTGGACAGCAGGCAGAGCACTAGGTTGACCAAGCGCTCGGCGCGGGCAGCAGACACGGGTGCAGCCTACGGCTGACCCGTGAGTGGCGATGCAGAGTGCCGGCTCGCCGGCAACAAGCTAGGGCCACTCACGCGGCTCATAGCGACGCTATGAGCCTCTCCACGCGCTCGTCGACGCAGCGGAACGGGTCCTTGCACAGGACGGTGCGCTGCGCTTGGTCGTTGAGCTTGAGGTGTACCCAGTCGACGGTGAAGTCGCGGCCCGCGGCCTGGGCGGCGGCGATGAAGTCCCCGCGCAGCTTCGCTCGGGTGGTGGCTGGTGGGGTGTCCTTGGCCGCCTCGATCTCGCCGTCGTCGGTGACCCGGTCGACCAGCGCCTTGCGCTGCAGCAGGTCGAACAGCCCCCGACCACGGCGGATGTCGTGGTAGGCGAGGTCCAGCTGAGCGATCCGTGCGTTGGACAGGTCCATCCGGTGCTTGGCGCGGTACCGCTCCACCAACCGGTGCTTGATCGCCCAGTCGATCTCGCGGTCGATCAGGCTGAGGTCCTCCTGCTCGACGGCGCCCAGGGTGCGGTCCCACAGCTCCAGCACCCGGTCGGTCAGTGGGTCGGATCCGCGGCGGGCGACGTGCTCCGCAGCGCGCGTGTAGTACTCCCGCTGGATGTCTAGCGCAGAGGCCTCACGGCCGCCGGCCAGCCGCACGCCGCGCCGGCCGGTGAGGTCATGGCTGATCTCGCGGATCGCCCGGATCGGGTTGTCCAGGGTGAAGTCGCGGAACGCGACTCCCTCCTCCACCATCTCCAAGACCAGGTTGGCGGTGCCTACCTTGAGCAAGGTAGTCACTTCGGACATGTTCGAGTCGCCGACGATCACGTGCAGGCGGCGATACCGCTCGGCGTCAGCGTGCGGCTCATCCCGGGTGTTGATGATCGGGCGGGAGCGGGTGGTCGCCGAGGAGACGCCCTCCCAGATGTGCTCAGCCCGCTGCGACAGGCAGTACACCGCGCCGCGCGGTGTCTGCAGCACCTTGCCCGCACCACACACCAACTGACGGGTGACCAGGAAGGGCAACAGCACGTCGGCGATTCGGGAGAACTCCCCCGCACGAGCCACCAGATAGTTTTCGTGGCAGCCGTAGGAGTTACCCGCAGAGTCGGTGTTGTTCTTGAACAGGAAGATGTCCCCGCCGATACCCTCATCGGCCAGCCGCCGCTCGGCGTCCACCAGGAGGTCCTCGAGGATCCGCTCGCCAGCCTTGTCGTGGGTCACCAGCTGGGCCAGGTTGTCGCACTCCGCGGTGGCGTACTCCGGGTGTGACCCCACGTCGAGGTACAGCCGGGACCCGTTGCGCAGGAAGACGTTCGACGAGCGCCCCCACGAGACCACCCGTCGGAACAGGTAACGGGCGACCTCGTCCGGCGACAGCCGACGCTGGCCGTGGAAGGTGCAGGTGACCCCGAACTCAGTCTCGATGCCGAAGATCCGCCGCTGCATGCCTCCCAGCCTAGGCTGTCGGAGCCATCCTGCAGGCCGTCCGTACGGGCTCACTTAGGCTGCGCTAGTACTGAACTGGTTGCGCCGAGTAGCGTGGGAGCTCAACTGGGGTCGCGGCTGGGCCCGTCGGCCGTCCCGCCGTTGGTGCCGTCGGCGTCCGTCAATGCCGGGGTGTCGGCAGCCGAGGCATCGCCCGTTGACGTGTCGGTGCCGGGAAGCAGCGCGGTCAACGCCGCTCCGGTGATCCGGCGGAAGGCACGGCGCGGCCGGGACCGGTCCAACACCGCGACCTCGAGCTGGCCGACTCCCAGGATGCGCTGGCCAGCCCCGTTGACGCTGGTGGAGACCGAGCTCAGGGCAGCTACTGCAGCGCCGACCGCCGCGGCGGTGTCCATGTCTTGCCGGAAGGACTCCTTGAGCGCCGTGGAGATGACCTCGGCCTGGCCGCCCATCACGACGAAGTCGGGATCGTCAGCGATCGAGCCGTCGTAAGTCAGGTGGTAGAGCTGATCGGAATCCTGGTCGGCGCCCACCTCGGCGACGCACAGCTCCACCTCGAAGGGCTTCTGCTGCTCCGAGAAGATCGTCCCAAGGGTCTGCGCATAGGCATTGGCCAGGGCACGGCCGGTCACGTCACGCCTGTCATAAGAGTAGCCGCGGACGTCGGCGTGGCGGATCCCGGCCTGCCGGAGGTTCTCGTACTCGTTGTAGCGTCCGACGGCGGCGAAGCCGATCCGGTCGTAGATCTCCGAGATCTTGTGCAGCGCGGTGGACAGGTTCTCGGCGACGAACAGCACCCCACGTGAGTAGCTGAGCACCACCACGCCGCGACCTCGGGCGATGCCCTTGCGGGCGAGCTCCGAGCGGTCGCGCATGATCTGCTCGACCGAGGCGTAGAACGGCATCGTCACAGCGGGAGCTCCTGGGTAGTGACGGTTCGGCGGGAACCCGAATGCTTTCGAGTCGGCCAAACATCTTCGAATTGGGCAGTGTCTTTCGAGATCTTTCGAGTTGGGCAGGTTCGGCGTTACCCGGGGTGATCTACAGGTTCGGTGTCAGCCTCCGGGTTTGCGCTTGCGGGCCTCCACCACGGCGTCAGTGACCTGACCGACCTGCTCGTCGGCGAGCTTGACGGCCCCATCCGATGCGGTGATGGTGACCACCACCGGGTAGATCTGGCGGACGGGGTCCGGACCACCGGTCGCGCTGTCATCGTCGGCGGCGTCGTAGAGCGCCTCCATGGCAACCCGGACAGCGGCCTCGGCGTCCATCATCGGGTCGTGCAGCTTCTTCAACGATGAGCGGGCAAACAACGAACCCGAGCCCACCGAGTGGTAACCGACCGTCTCGTCGTAGCGGCCGCCGACGACATCGTAAGAGACAATGCGACCAGCTCGACTCGGGTCGGTCGTATCGACGTCGTAGCCCACGAACAGCGGCACCACCGCGAGCCCCTGCATGGCGGCCTGGAAGTTGCCCCGGACCATGCCCGCCAGCTTATTCGCCTTGCCGTCCAGGGTCAGCGATACCCCCTCGATCTTCTCATAGTGCTGCAGCTCGACGGCGAACAACCGCACCAGCTCCACAGCGACACCGGCCGTCCCTGCGATGCCCACCGCGGAGTAGTCATCGACGACGAACACCTTCTCTATGTCGCGCTGGGCGATGAAGTTGCCGGCCGTCGCTCGGCGGTCCCCGGCGATGAGCACCCCACCGTGGAAGGTGACCGCCACGATGGTGGTCCCATGCGGGATGAGCGGCCCAGCGCCCGACGGTGCAGCGCCACCCTGCACAGCGGTACCGGGGGCACCGGTCACCCGGTGGCCGGGCAACAGGTTGGGTGAGGCCGCGGCGAGGAACTCGCTGAACGACGAGCTGCCCACCATGAAGTAGGACGCCGGTAGGGCTGCACCCGGATAGCGTCCGACCGAGGACTGGTCCATCGGCTGTGATCGTCTCCTAGCTCCCGTTGTCCCAGTTGCCCATGTCGCGGTTACTCGCTGTCGGCAGCATGATGCCGGTACCCCTCGGGCGATCTGTCACTGGCCGCCCTTCTGGACATAGGCTCGGACGAAGTCCTCGGCGTTCTCCTCGAGCACTTCATCGATCTCGTCGAGGATCGCGTCCACGTCCTCACCGAGCTTCTCCCGACGTTCCTGACCGGCCGCCGCGCGGTCGGTCGTCTCGTCGTCTCCGCCGCCGCCGCCTTGGCGCTGCACCTTCTCCTGGGACATCTCGCCTCCCGGACCGAAGTTGTCTTAGAGCCAAACAGTACCCAGCAACACCGACAACCGCTGCCATATCAGCCAGGTGGTCAGCCTCGGGTGAGTGCCTCCACTAGCTCCGCAGCGGTGTCGGAGGCATCCAGCAGCTCCCCGACGTGTGCGCGGGTGCCCCGCAGCGGCTCCAGGGTAGGGATGCGGACCAGGGACTCGCGGCCCAGATCGAAGATCACCGAGTCCCAGGATGCCGCCGCCACCTCCGTGGCATAGCGCTCCAGACACCGACCGCGGAAGTACGCGCGAGTGTCCTCCGGCGGCCGGGTGATGGCCGCGCGCACCTCCTCCTCGGTGACCAGCCGCTTCATCGAGCCGCGGGTCACCAAGCGGTTGTACAATCCCTTGTGCATCCGCACATCGGAGTACTGCAGATCCACCAGGTGCAGCCGCGGCGAGGCCCATCCCAGACCGTCCCGAGCCCGGTAGCCTTCGAGTAGCTGCAGCTTGGCCGGCCAGTCCAGCCGGTCGGCGCACTCCATCGGGTCCCGCGCGAGCGCATCGAGCACCTCACCCCAGGTGCTAAGGACGTGCTCGGCCATGTCGGCAGTGCTGTCGGACATGTTATCTGGGCCACCGTTGTGCGCGAAGAACCGCGCGACCCGCTCGTGGTAGGCCCACTGCAGGTCCAGGCCAGTGAAGTGGCGACCACCGGAGATTTCCACCGTCGCCTGCAGGGACGGGTCGCGGCTGATCGTGTGGACCGCCCGTACGGCGTCGACCAGCCGCAGGTCGTCGAAGCGTTCCCCGGCCTCGATCAGGTCCAGTACCAGTGCGGTAGTGCCGACCTTGAGGTAGGTGGAGTACTCAGCGAGGTTGGCGTCGCCGATGATGACGTGCAGCCGCCGGTACTTGTCGGCGTCGGCGTGTGGTTCATCCCGGGTATTGATGATGCCGCGCTTGAGCGTGGTCTCCAGCCCGACCTCGACCTCGATGTAGTCCGCCCGCTGGGACAGCTGGAATCCAGCGTGTTCTCCCGCCGGCCCGATGCCCACCCGCCCGGACCCACAGAACACCTGGCGGGAGGTGAAAAACGGGGTCAACCCGGCGATGACCAAGGTGAACGGCGTGGAGCGCGCCATCAAATAGTTCTCGTGGGCGCCGTAGGAGGCGCCCTTGCCGTCGACGTTGTTCTTATACAGTTGGAAGGGAGGCTGGTCGGGGACCGTGCGGGCGCGCAGCGCGGCTTCCTCCATGATCCGCTCTCCGGCCTTGTCCCAGATCACCGCGTCGCGCGGATTGGTGACCTCAGGGGCGGAGAACTCCGGGTGCGCGTGGTCCACGTACAGCCGGGCGCCGTTGGTCAGGATGACGTTCGCCGCGCCCAGATCGTCCAGTTCTGGGTCAGGCTGTGCGACTCCGGGGATACCGAGGTCGAACCCGCGGGCGTCCCGCAGCGGGGATTCCACCTCGTAGTCCCACCGGGCTCGCTTGGCGCGCGGCACTTCGGCCGCCGCAGCGTAGGCCAGCACGACCTGGGTCGAGGTCAGGACAGGGTTGGCGGAGCTATCCCCGGGCACCGATATGCCGTACTCCACCTCGGTCCCCATGATCCGGCGCATACTCCGAGCGTACGTGTGTGCGGCACAGGCGGCCCGGGCCGCCCCGATATCCGCAGAGCAGGACAGTGCCCTACAGGTACTGGCCGGTGTTGGTGGCGGTGTCGATGGCTCGACCGGAGTCGGCGTTCTTGCCGGTGACCAGGGTGCGGATGTAGACGATCCGCTCCCCCTTCTTGCCCGAGATCCGCGCCCAGTCGTCGGGGTTGGTGGTGTTGGGCAGGTCCTCGTTCTCGGCGAACTCGTCGACGATCGAGTCGAGCAGGTTGGTCATCCGCAACCCTGGCTGGCCGGTCTCCAGCACCGCCTTGATCGCCTTCTTCTTCGCCCGGTCCACGATGTTCTGGATCATCGCACCAGAGTTGAAGTCGCGGAAGTAGAGGACTTCCTTGTCGCCGTTGGCGTAGGTGACCTCCAGGAAACGGTTCTCCTCGGTCGCGGCGTACATCCGTTCGACGGTGCCCTGGATCATCGCCTGAATGCAGGCCTGGCGGTCGTGTCCGAACTCGGCTAGGTCGTCGGCGTGCAGCGGTAGCGTCGTCCGCAGGTACTTGGAGAAGACGTCCTTGGCCGCTTCGGCGTCCGGGCGCTCGATCTTGATCTTCACGTCAAGGCGTCCGGGACGCAGGATCGCCGGATCGATCATGTCCTCGCGGTTGGAGGCGCCGATGACGATGACGTTTTCCAGCCCCTCCACGCCGTCGATCTCGCTGAGCAGCTGCGGCACGATCGTCGTCTCGACGTCGGAGGACACGCCCGACCCACGGGTGCGGAAGATCGAGTCCATCTCGTCGAAGAACACGATGACCGGGGTGCCTTCTGATGCCTTCTCCCGGGCGCGCTGGAAGATCAGCCGAATGTGCCGCTCGGTCTCCCCGACGAATTTGTTGAGCAGTTCAGGGCCCTTGATGTTGAGGAAGTAACTTTTGGCCTCGATGTCTCCGCGGACCTGGGCCACCTTCTTGGCCAGCGAGTTGGCCACCGCCTTGGCGATTAGGGTCTTGCCGCATCCGGGCGGGCCGTAGAGCAGCACGCCCTTGGGCGGGCGCAGCTCGTATTCGCGGAACAGGTCAGCGTGCAGGAACGGCAGCTCGACGGCGTCGCGGATCTGCTCGATCTGGTTGGCCAGGCCGCCGATGTCCTCGTACCCGACGTTGGGGACCTCCTCCAGCACGAGGTCCTCGACCTCGGCCTTGGGCACCCGTTCGTAGGCGTACGCGGCCTTGGTGTCCACCAACAGGGAGTCACCCGGCTTGAGCGGCACGGCGTCGGGGTTCGCCGGGCCCGGGATCAGGGGGTCGGCCAGCCACACCACACGTTCCTCGTCGGCGTGCCCGACGACCAGCGCCCGCTGGTCACCGTCGAGCACTTCGCGTAGCGCACACACTTCGCCGGTCAACTCGAAGGCGCCTGCCTCGACGACCGTGAGCGCCTCGTTGAGCCGCACACTCTGCCCGCGGCGCAGCTCCGGGAGCTCCACTGCGGGCGACACCGCCACCCGCATCCGGCGGCCGGAGGTGAACACGTCCACGGTGCCGTCGTCGTAGCCGGCGACGAACACGCCATAGCCGCTGGGCGGCTGGGCCAGCCGGTCGACTTCTTCGCGCAACGCGAGAAGCTGGCCGCGGGCCTCCCGCAGCGTCTCGACCAGTTTGGCGTTGCGCTCGGTGAGCTGCGCGACCGACACGGAGGCCTCAGCGAGGCGCTCCTCGAGCAGCCGGACGTGGCGGGGTGACTCGGTCAGCCGACGACGCAGCAGTGTCACCTCATCCTCGAGGACTCTGATCTGGGCGGCCAGAGCGGAGTCGATTCGTTCCCGACCCTCGGCGGTCCGGTCGCTGGGATGATCGTGCTGCACGAGGCACCTCCTCCCGCATGGTTCTCTGACCATTAACGGTACGGGACTGGGCGCCATAACTGCGAGGTACGCTGCACACGGGGACTACAGACGCCGGTTCGACCGGCTGGGTTTGCGCTGCGGGGGCGCCACGACACCCTCGGCCAGCCGCCGGGCGGTGAGCAGAAATGCGGTGTGCGCGACCATCCGGTGCTCCGGGCGCACCGCCAGTCCGACCACATGCCAGGGCCGCAGCAGGGTCTCCCAGGCCTGTGGCTCGGTGTAGCAGCCGGCCTCTCGCAGCTCCTCGGTGATTCGGGACAGCTGGGTGGTGGTGGCCACGTAGACGGTGAGCACGCCACCGGGGACCAACGCGGCCGAGACCGTGGGCAGCACCTCCCACGGATGGACCATGTCGAGCACCGCGCGATCCACCGCCTGATCGGTAGGATGGGTAGCCAGGTCGGCCACCTGCAGCTGCCAGTTCGGCGGCGAGGTCCCGAAGAACCGCTCAACATTGCGCGCGGCGTGTTCGGCGTGGTCGGGGCGTGCCTCGTAGGACGTCACGCCGCCGCGCTCCCCCACCGCGCGCAGCAGCGAACAGGTCAACGCCCCCGAGCCGGCCCCGGCCTCGAGCACCCGTGCACCGGGGAAGATGTCTCCCCACATCAGGATCTGCGCGGCGTCCTTGGGATAGATCACCTGGGCCCCGCGCGGCATGGACAGCACATAGTCGGCCAGCAGTGGGCGCAGCGCGAGATACCGCGTCCCCGCGGCGGAGGTAACGACGCTGCCCTCGGGCAGCCCGATCAGATCATCGTGGGCCAGCGCACCGCGATGGGTGTGGAACTGCGCACCAGGCTCCAGCAGTACCGTGTGCTGGCGTCCCTTGGGGTCGGTGAGCTGCACCCGATCGCCGGGTTGGAACGGTCTGCTGGATCGGGTCACGGCCGGTCATGGTGGCAGACCCAGAGCTGTCGTGGGGCTCGCCTACCCTGCCAGCCATGACAGAGATCCTGGCGAACGGCCCAGCGGTCGTGCCCATCACCGGCACCGCCACCCACCGGCGCCCGGCGCTGTCACCGTCGCGGGCGGCGGACTTCAAGCAGTGCCCGCTGCTCTACCGCTTCCGGGCAGTCGACCGGCTGCCCGAGACACCGAGCCGGGTACAGGTCCGCGGTACCGTGGTGCACGCCGTGTTGGAGCGGCTGTTCGCGCTACCCCCGCAACGGCGGGACCCCGAGGTCGCACACGAGCTGGTTGAGCCGGTCTGGCGCGACGTGCTGGCCGGCAACCCCGAGCTGGCCGAACTGTTCGCCGGCCCCGAGGATCCGGAGCTCACCAAGTGGCTCGATTCGGCGCGCGCGCTGGTGGGGGCCTACTTCGCGCTGGAGGACCCGCGGCTGGTTCAGCCCGAAGCCTGTGAGGTCCTGGTGGAGGCGGAGCTGCCAGCTGCCGGGGGCGAGCCGCTGCTGCTGCGGGGATACATCGACCGGCTCGACGTCGCCCCCACCGGGGAGATTCGCGTGGTGGACTACAAGTCCGGCGCTGCACCGCGGGAGGTCTTCGAGGCCAAGGCGCTGTTCCAGATGAAGTTTTACGCCCTGGTTCTGCTGCGTATCCGCGGGGTAGTGCCGCGCCAACTGCGGCTTATGTACCTGGCTGACCGGCAGGCATTGAATTACACCCCGGATAAGGTGGAGTTGGTGCGCTTCGAGCGTACTCTCGCCGCGATCTGGTCAGCGATCCTGCGCGCCGCGCACAGCGGTGACTTTCGGCCCAACCCCAGTCGGATGTGTGACTGGTGCGATCACAAGCCGCGCTGCCCAGCGTTCGGCGGCACGCCACCCCCCTACCCGGGCTGGCCGGATCCGGCCGGCGCGGGCACCGCGACCGCACGCGACCGGGCGGAGTAGGGCCTCAGAACCGGCAGGAGCGGATGTCGCTGGCGAGGATGGCCTTGGCGCCGCGGGCGGAGAGCTCGTCCATGATCCGATTGACATCTTTGCGCGGCACCATCGCGCGTACCGCGACCCAGGCGGGATCGGCCAGCGGGGCCAGCGTCGGCGACTCCAGCCCGGGGGTGAGGACAACCACCTCGTCCAGCAGGGTGCGCGGACAGTCGTAGTCCAGAATCAGGTACTGCTGGGCGAACACCACCCCCTGCAGACGCGCCGCGAACTGCGCCTTCTCCGGCGACGGTGCGGCGTTGGCCTGCTCCACGAGCACCGCCTCCGAGGAGCAGATCGGGTCGCCGAAGGTCGCCAGGCCGTGCTGGCGCAGGGTACGCCCGGACCCGACCACGTCAGCGATCGCATCGGCCACGCCCAGCTGCACCGAGATCTCTACCGCGCCGTCCAGCCGGATCACCTCAACGTGGACACCGTGGCGGGCCAGGTCTGTCCTGACCAAGCGGGGGTAGGCAGTGGCGACCCGCAGACCCTCCAAGTCATCGATCTTCCAGTCCCGGCCCAGCGGGGCGGCGTAGCGGAAGGTGGACCCCCCGAAGCCGAGCGCGAGCAGCTCGGACACGGGGGCCTCGGAGTCCAGGGCCAGGTCCCGGCCGGTGATCCCGAGGTCCAGTTCGCCGGAACCGACGTAGACCGAGATGTCCCTGGGCCGGAGGAAGAAGAACTCCACCTCGTTGACGGGATCGATGACCGTCAGATCCTTGGCATCATGCCGTTGCCGGTAACCCGCCTCGACCAGCATCTCCGAGGCGGGCTCGGCCAGCGTGCCTTTGTTGGGCACGGCGACCCGCAACATCTTGCCATTCCCATTCATCGGCACTGTCCCACTCATCGGCACCTCACAGGTAGCGGTAGACGTCGCTGATGCTGATCCCCCGGCCGAGCATGAGCACCTGAACGCGGTAGAGCAGCTGGGAGATCTCCTGCGCCAGCCGCTCGTCGGACTCGTGCTCGGCGGCGATCCACACCTCGCCGGCCTCCTCGAGCACCTTCTTGCCTTGGGCGTGCACCCCGTCGTCCAGCGCGGCCACCGTACCCGAGCCGTGCGGCCGGCTGCGGGCACGCTCGGTGAGCTCGGCGAACAGCTCATCGAACGTCTTCACGAGGTGCCATCCTGGCACGTGAGTGGCATTCGGTGCGGGAACACTGCTACGCACTCACGACTGGTCACGCATTGAAGTATTTCGCTTCCGGATGGTGCGCGACGATGGCGTCGGTGGACTGCTCCGGGTGCAACTGGAACTCTTCGGACAGCGTCACCCCGATCCGGTCCGGCTGCAGCAACGCGACGATCTTCGCCCGATCCTCGAGGTCCGGGCAGGCCCCATAGCCCAGCGAGAATCGGGCACCCCGATACCCGAGCTTGAAGTACTCCCCCACCTCGGCGGGGTCCTCGTCGGCCACCGCGGCCCCGGAGGCGAAGTGCAGCTCTTCCCGGATCCGCCGGTGCCAGTATTCGGCCAACGCTTCGGTCAGCTGCACCCCTAGGCCGTGCACCTCGAGGTAGTCGCGGTAGGCGTCCTTGGCGAACAGCTCGGCGGCGTAATCGGCGATCGCCTGCCCCATCGTCACCAGGTGCATCGCCACCACGTCGACCTCGCCTGCGGCCACCGCTGCCTCCCAGGGCCGGTAGAAGTCGGCCAGGCACAGCCGCCGGTCGCGGCGCTGGCGAGGGAAGGTGAAGCGGAATCGTTCGGGAGCGTCGGGCCGCGGTTGAGTGAGCACGACCAGCGCGTCGGAGTCCGCGACTGCCGGGAAGTACCCGTAGACCACCGCAGCGTGCGCGAGTACCCCCTCGGTGGTCAGCCGGTCCAGCCAGTACCGCAGCCGGGGCCGTCCCTCGGTCTCCACCAGCTCCTCGTAGGAGGGACCGTCCTTGCTCCGGGAACCGCGCAAACCCCACTGGCCCAGGAAGGTGGCCCGCTCGTCGAGCATCGCGGTGAACTCGGCCGCCGGAATGCCCCTGACTACCCGGGAGCCCCAGAACGGCGGAGCCGGGATTGGCACATCGGTGGCTACGTCAGAGCGTGCCGGTGCCGGGCCGTCAGCCTCGCGCTCCCGAACCCGGCGCGCCTGGGCGATGCGCAGCGACCGTTGCCGGCGCGCCTTACGCTCAGCCGCCTTGGCTTCCTCCTTCGGGTCGGCCACCACCGTGCCGCCCCGCTTCCTGGTCATGATCGAGTCCATCAGCCGCAGCCCCTCGAAGGCATCCCGCGCGTAGCGGACCTCCCCTGCGTATAGCTCGGCGAGGTCGTTCTCCACGTAGGCGCGGGTCAGCGCCGCCCCGCCGAGCAGCACCGGCAGCGCGTCGGCCAGACCCCGGGAGTTCATCTCCTCGAGGTTCTCCTTCATGATCACTGTCGACTTGACGAGCAGCCCCGACATCCCGATGGCGTCCGCGCGGTGCTCCGCGGCGGCCTGCAGAATCGCGCTGATGGGTTGCTTGATGCCGAGGTTAACCACCTCGTAGCCGTTGTTGGACAGGATGATGTCCACCAGGTTCTTGCCGATGTCGTGCACGTCACCCCTGACGGTGGCCAGCACCAGCCGGCCCTTGGTGTCGGCGGTACCGTTTTCGGACCGCTCCATATGCGGTTCGAGGTGCGCGACCGCCGCCTTCATCGCCTCGGCCGACTGCAGCACAAACGGCAGCTGCATCTGGCCTGAGCCGAACAGGTCACCGACGGTCTTCATTCCGGACAGCAAGGTATCGTTGATGATCTGCAGTGCGGGCCGCTGCTCCAGCGCGGCGTCCAGGTCCTCGGCCAGCCCGTTGCGGTCCCCGTCGACGATCCGCCGCTCCAGCCGCTCGAACAGCGGCAGCGCGGCCAGCTCGGCGGCCCGCGACTGTCTCGACGACGACGTCGTGACACCATCGAACAGCGCCATCAGCGCCTGCAGCGGGTCGTAGTCTCCCCCCGGATCTTCCGCCGCCGCAGATCGCCGCCGGTCGTACACCAGATCCAGGGCCACGGCCCGGTGCTCGTCCGGGATCCGGGCCATCGGGATGATCTTCGATGCGTGCACGATCGCAGTGTCGAGGCCAGCTTGCACGCATTCATGCAGGAAGACCGAGTTGAGTACCTGACGGGCCGCGGGGTTGAGGCCGAAGGAGACGTTGGAGACGCCGAGTGTGGTCTGCACCTCCGGGTAGCGACGCTTGAGCTCGCGGATCGCCTCGATGGTCTCCAGCGCGTCGCGACGCACCTCCTCCTGACCCGTGGAGATCGGGAAGGTGAGGCAGTCGACGATGACGTCGCAGGTGCGCAGGCCCCAGTTGGCGGTCAGATCGTCGATCAGCCGGCAGGCCACCCGGACCTTCCACTCCGCGGTGCGGGCCTGGCCTTGCTCGTCGATGCACAGCGCCACCACGGAGGCGCCGTGCTCGCGGACCAGTGCCATGACGCGCTGGTAGCGCGAACCGGGTCCGTCGCCGTCCTCGTAGTTCACCGAGTTGACCACGCACCGCCCGCCGAAGCGTTCCAAGCCGGCCTGCAGCACCGCGGGCTCGGTGGAGTCCAGCATCACCGGCAGCGTCGACGCGGTGGCCAACCGCCCGGCCAGCTCGGCCATGTCGGCGGCGCCGTCGCGGCCGACGTAGTCCACGCACAGGTCGATCAGGTGCGCGCCGTCGCGGGTCTGCGTGCGAGCGATCTCCACGCAGTCCTCGAAGCGCTCCGCCAGCATGGCCTCGCGGAACGCCTTGGACCCGTTGGCGTTGGTCCGCTCACCGATCATCAGCACGCTGGCGTCCTGGCGAAACGGCACCGCGCTGTACAGCGAGGACACCCCGGGCTCGGGACGTGGCCGCCGGTTGCGGGGTTGCAGGCCGGCTACTGCCTCAACCACCGCCGCGATGTGCTCCCCGGTGGTGCCACAGCAACCACCGACCAACCGGACACCGAACTCGGTGACGAAGCCGGCCAGTGCGGTGGCCAGCTCGTCCGGGGTCAGCGGGTAGACCGCCCCGTCCGTGCCGAGCTCGGGCAGGCCGGCGTTGGGCATCACCGACAGCGGGATCCGGGAATGCTTGGACAGCTGCCGAAGGTGCTCGCTCATCTCGGCCGGGCCGGTGGCGCAGTTCAGCCCGATCAGGTCGATGCCCAGCGGTTCCAGCGCGGTCAGCGCCGCACCTATCTCGGTGCCCAGCAGCATCGTCCCGGTGGTCTCCAGGGTGACCTGGGTGATGATCGGGACGTGCCGCCCCTCGGCGACCATCGCGCGTCGCGCACCGATCACCGCCGCCTTGCACTGCAGCAGGTCCTGGCTGGTCTCCACCAACACCGCGTCGACTCCGCCGGCGAGCAGGCCGCGGACCTGCTCGAGGTAGGCGTCGCGCAGCTCGGCGAAGGAGATGTGACCCAGGGTGGGCAGCTTAGTGCCGGGGCCGACGGAGCCGAGTACGAACCGCGGCCGGTCCGGTTCGGTGAACTCGTCGGCCACCTCGCGAGCGAGCGTGGCGCCCGCCTCAGCAAGCTCCCGGATCCGGTCGGCGATGTCGTATTCGGCGAGGTTGGCCAGATTGGCGCCGAAGGTGTTGGACTCCACCGCGTCGGCGCCTGCCTCCAGGTAGCCCCGGTGCACGGCACGGACGACGTCCGGCCGGGTGACGTTGAGAATCTCGTTGCAGCCCTCCAACCCGGCGAAGTCGTCCAAGCTCAGCGGGACTGACTGCAGCATCGTGCCCATTGCCCCGTCCGCGACCAGGACACGGCGCGCGACGACGTCGAGCAGCGGTGACCAAGACATGAGATTCAGCGTAGAGCAGGGATATCGGGATTCCCTGGTAGCACGTGACGGCCATCTCGGCCTAGGGGTCGTAGGCTAACGCAGTGACCCATCCCGACACCTCCGGCACCGGTCCGGCCGCCCGCGGATCCCAGCTGCTGCCGCAGCTCACTTCCCCGGTACTGGTGGCCGCGTTCGAGGGCTGGAACGACGCCGGGGACGCCGCCAGTACTGCGATCGAGCACCTGCAGCTGAGCTGGGACGCGACGCCGCTGGCTGAGCTCGACCCCGAGGACTACTACGACTTCCAGGTCACCAGGCCCAGTACCAAACTGGTCGACGGGATCACCCGGCTGGTCGAGTGGCCCACCACCCGGCTGTCGGTGTGCCATCCGCCCGGGGCGGATTACGACGTGGTGCTGGTGCACGGTATCGAGCCGAACATGCGCTGGCGATCATTCTGCGACGAGCTGCTGCGCTACGTCCAGGACCTGGGGATCACCACAGTGGTGACCCTTGGTGCACTGCTCGCCGATACTCCGCACACCCGGCCGGTGCCGGTCACCGGCTCCTCCTTTGACGCTACTTCGGCCGCCCGGTTCAAGTTGGAGCGTTCCAAGTACGAGGGCCCGACCGGGATCGTGGGGGTCTTCCAGGACGCCTGCGTGCAGGCCGGGGTGCCGGCCATCTCGTTCTGGGCCGCGGTGCCGCACTACGTCTCCGCCCCGCCGTCCCCCAAGGCCACCCTGGCGCTGCTGCACCGGGTGGAGGAGGTGCTCGACCTTGAGGTCCCGCTCGGTGCGCTCCCGGAGGAGTCAGAGGAGTGGGAGGCGACGGTCAGCGAGATGGCCGACGAGGACGACGAAGTCGCCAGCTACGTGCGGGCACTGGAGGAACGCGGCGACACCGAGATCACCTTGCACGAGGCCAGTGGGGACGCCATCGCCGCCGATTTCGAGCGCTACCTGCGCCGCCGCCGTCCCGGCGGCACCTCGGGCCCCCGCGGACCCCGCGACACCCGCTAGCCGCCCCGTTAACCGCATTCAGCGCGGGGCGATTCACCGGGTGCCCTGGAAGCGGTAGCACTCCGGGCAGATCCGCTCGAGATCGTAGGGATTACCGGGCAGTGCCGGGCCACCGCGGTAACGGTCGTGGCCGGAAATGCGCACCGCACTGCGCCATTACGGTGCCGTCCGGGCGCAGCCCGCCGGCGCGGTGCATGTCGTAGTCGGCTATCGATCTCAGATACCAACTCACCGGATCCCCCCCGCTGCGGAGGTCACCATGCGCGATCGCGAACCGCAGTACGCAGCCGGGAGCTCGGCGCCGGGTTGCGCCAGGCGATGCGACAGGCGGTGCTGAACGGCAAGCAGGCCGCGCATCTGCTCGGCTGGTCACCGAGCTGGGTGTCGCGGCTGCTGTCCGGCAAACGCGGCGCCACCGAGCTGGACGTCGCGGCTTTCCTCGGGCGGGGTGTGCCGAGTCAAGGGCCCCGAGCGGGACCGGCTACTCGCGCTCTGCCAGGAGCAGCACACCCCCGGCTGGTTCCAGCAACATGGCTCCCGGCTGCCCAAACAGCTCGTCACGCTGATCGACCACGGGAACAAGGCGGTCGCGATCAGCGATTTCGAGGCGACCGGCGTGCCCGGCCTGCTGCAGACCGGCGAGTACGCCCGCGCGGTGATCAGTCGAGTCGTCAACGTGCCGGCCAACGAGGTGGACGACCGGGTGGCCGCCCGGCTGGCTCGGCGCGCATGCCGCCATGGCCGGGCGTTCCGACTCATGGAGTTCGCCGACTTCAAACCAGTGGTGTATGGGGAGAGCGAGACCTCCAGCCTGTTCCTGGAGAAACCGGAGGAGATTCAGGCGTACCGGCACATCCTGGGGACGCTCGCGGACACCGCGCTGGGCGAGGGACAATCCAGAGAGCTGATTGCCACCCTGGCAACCGAGCTCTATGCGGATCGGGAAGATCACCATGACCGCACCTGAGCCGGACAGCATCGTCTGGCACACCAGCAGCTACAGCTACGGCAGCGGTAACTGCGTCGAGGTCGCGCCCGCCCCGGACGCTGTGCTGGTGCGCGACTCCAAGGACCGCGACGGTCCCGCGCTGGCTGTCCCCGTGATCGCCTGGCGGGCCTTCCTGAGCACCGTCACCCGCTGACCGCCCGAGTCGTAGACCCCACGTCGGTGCCCGAGAGTCACCACGACACGAGGGCACGTCGTTGGCCACGGCCATCTTGACCGTGGGAACAGGGAGGGCAGTCGGTGCGAGCGCGGTTATCGGGATCGGGTCACAACACGACGCCGAGCAGGGCGTCGATGGCGGTGCGCACCAGGGTCGGCGCGGTGGCGTCCGGGCCTCGCCGGATCAGCGTCTGCTTGGCCCAGTCGTCCAGCGTGGCCAGCGCTTGCGGGGTGTCCAGATCGTCGGCCAGATGGGCGCGTAGCCGGCTGATGACGTCCTCCGCGGGTGCCCCGGCGGGCAGCGCGACGGCCTCGCGCCACCGGGCCAGCCGGATCACCGCCGCGTCGAGCAGCGCACCGGTCCAGGACCGGTCGGTGCGGTAGTACTCGGACAGCAACGCCAGGCGCAGCGCCATGGGATCCACCCCATCGGCGCGCAGCCGGGAGACGAAGACCAGGTTGCCCTTCGACTTGGACATCTTCTCGCCGTCGAGGGCGATCATCCCGGTGTGGATGTAGTGCCGGGCTACCGGGTGCTCGCCGGTGAGCGCCTCGGCGTGGGCGGCGGAGAACTCGTGGTGTGGGAAGATCAGGTCAGAACCCCCGCCCTGCACGTCGAAGCCGGTTCCGAGCCGGTTGAGTGCGATCGCACAGCACTCCACGTGCCAGCCCGGGCGCCCCAGACCCAGCTCGGAGTCCCAGGACGGCTCACCTTCCCGCGCTGTGCGCCACACCAAGGCGTCCAGCGGGTGGTGCTTGCCGGGCCGCTCCGGGTCCCCGCCACGCTCGGCGCACAGCCGGGCCATGGTGTCCTCGTCGTAACCCGACACGTATCCAAAGTGTTGAGCGGCCTGGTGGTCGAAGTAAATGTCCGGGTGCTGGGGGTCGTCGACCCGGTAGGCGGCGCCGGCGGTGAGCAGCTTGCCGACCACTTCGACGATCTCGCCGATCGCTTCCACGGCACCGATGAAGTCCCGCGGGGGCAGCACCCGCAGCGACTCCATGTCCTCCCGGAACAGCGCGGTCTCACGCATCCCGAGCACCACCCAGTCGTCCAGGTCACGCTGAGCCCGGGCCAGCAACGGGTCGTCGACATCGGTGACGTTCTGCACGTAGTGCACCTCGTGGCCAGCGTCGCGCCAGTACCGGTGGATCAGGTCGAAGGCCAGGTAGGTGGCCGCATGCCCGAGGTGAGTGGCGTCGTAGGGGGTGATCCCGCAGACGTACATCCGCGCGGTGTGCCCGGGCGCGGTCGGCCGCACCGTGCCGGTCGCGGTGTCGTGTAACCGCAGCGGAGGACCCTGGCCGGGGAGTTGCGGGACCTGTGTCGATGCCCAGGGTTGCATGCTTTCGACCCTACGTCACCGCAGCACGCCGGTCCGCGCACGCGTGCACGACGCTCAGACGCACCGTGCAGATGGGGCCGGACACACCGTGCACGCGAGCCGGACACGCGGGGGTGAGGGGTTAGCGGCGTCGGCGGTGGCGTAGGTAGTCGCCCACCACTGCGGCGCCCAACCAGTCCACCCCGGGGTCGAGCACCCGCCCGCCGCAGCGCCGGGCCAGTGCGTGCACGAACCCGGCGAGCCGGGGGTCCTGGCCCAGCATCACGATGCTCACCGCCGTGCCGTTGCGGGCCAACCCGTCCATCTCGCGCACCGTCAGGGCCAGCGTCTGGGACAGCGGCGGGTAACTGAAGACTGCCTCCCCATCGGCTTCCAGGTGCGCGGTGGGCTCCCCGTCGGTGATCACCAGCAGGACCTGCGCGGCATCTGGGTGGCGGCGCAGATGCCGCCCGGCCAGCAGCAGCGCATGATGCAGGTTGGTGCCCTGCTCCCACACTCCGGCCAGCCCGGTGAGCGCTGCGATGTCCACCCGCTGCGCCTGGCGGCCGAAGGTGATCAGCTCCAGCGCGTCGGAACGGTACCGGGTCCGGACCAGGTGGTGCAGCGCCAGCGCGGTGCGCTTCATCGGCACCCAGTGCCCGTCCTGCACCATCGACCACGAGGTGTCCACGCACAACGCCACCGCAGCCCGCGCGCGCTGCTCGGTATCGATCACCTCGACGTCCTCGACGGTCAGCAGCGGGTCCACGCTCCCCACGCCAGCCCTGCCCATACTTGCGCGACGCAGCACGGCGTTGCGCACGGTGCGGGGGACGTCCCACGGCTCGGAGTCGCCGAACTCCCAGGCCCGAGTGCCCCCGGTGGGTTCCCCGGCGGCGCCGGCCCGGTGCAGGTCGCGCTCCCCGCGCCGGCTGCGTAGCGCATCGGCCACATCGGCCAGTGCCTGCGAGCCGAGCCGGCGCATCGCCTTGGGTGACAGCCGCAGCGACCCGTTCGGGGCGCGCTCGAAGAAGCCGTGGCGCTCCAGCTCGCGTTCCAGCTCGGCGAGCCGGCGGGCGTCGATGCGGGCCTCGTCGCCCAGCTGGCGGGTCAGTGCGTCAAGGTCGACGTCCTCAGCACGGGCCCCGGCATAGGACTGCGCGAGCTGCTCGGCCAGTGCGTCAAGCTCGGCGAGATCGGCCATCGCCTGCGCCCCCTCGCCCAGTCCCAGCGGGTCCTGACCGCGGAACCGCTCGACGCCCTGCCAGTCCTCGCCGGGCCGCAGCGCCTGCAGCCGGGCGTCCAGTTGGGCGAGCTGCTGGGCCAGCCGCGGGTCACCGAAGGCCTGCTGGACGAGCTGGGCCAGCTCGGCGCGCTGCTGCGCGCTCATCGAGTTGAGCATCCGCTGCGCCGCAGCCGCCCGGGCAGCCAGCGCGTCGATCAGCTCGTCGACGTTGCGCGGGCGCTCCGGGAAGAAGTCCCCGTGCTGGCGCATGAACTCCGCGAAGCGCTGCGGGGTGTCGGGGTCACCGCGGGCGTGGGCTGCGAGCAGATCGTTCAGGTCCGACAGCATCTGCTGAATCCGTGCCACATCCTCGGGCGAGGTGGACTGCAGCGCCTGCTTGAGCCCTTCAAAGCGCTGCTCGAGCAGCTGCTGGCCTAGCAGGTCGCGGATGTCCTGGTAGGCCTGCGCGGCTTCCGCGGAACGCCAGTCGTAATCGGCGAGCTCGGTGATGGCGCGAGCGGTGTCCGGGGGTAGCGCATCGAGCCGGGCTTCGCGGAACCGGGCGTCGTCGTCGGGGTCGGGGAACAGCTCCCGTCGCTCGGCGGCTAGGGCCCGTTCCAGCAGCTCACGGACTTGCTGGAGGGTACCATCGAGCCGGTGGCGACGGGTGATCTCGGCGCGGCGCTGCCATACCCGGCGGGCCAGGTCGTCCATCCCCCGGGTGCCGGGCATTCCGCGGCGCAGCAGTTCTCGCATCGCCGACCGGGGCGAGGCGCCGTCCATCACCTCGCGGCCGATCTCGTCCAGCGCCGCGGACAGGTCGGCGGGGGCCGCCAGCGGGTCCGGGCCGCCGTGCCAGGGCCCGTAGCTGTACCGGCTTGCTGAGGTCATTGACTGGATCCGTACACGGTGCGGCCGTCCTCGATGTCCTTGCCGAGCTTGCGGGTGAGGTACAGCGATTCCAGCGCGAGCTCGACAGCGGCGGCGATCGGACCGGGTGGGCCATCCGGGGCGGCACCCAGACGGGTGGCGACCTCGTGCAGCACCGGCAGTTCCGGCAACGCGGCCAGCACCTCGGCGGCGGGTACCCGCTCGCCGGTGGCCACCCGGTGGCCACCTGAGACCTCCGCAGCCAGCGGCGCGAGGTCCAGGCCGCGCAGCCGGGCCCGGGCGGTGTCGGCCACCGCACGGCGCAGCAGGTGGGTCAGCACCTCACCCCGCTCGTCACGCTCTGACGATGGCTGCTCATAGCTGGACTCGAACTCCAGCTTGCCCCGCAGTACCGACGGCATCGCCTCCAGGTCCACGGGGCGGGCCACCGCGTGCTCCTCACCGGTCAACGCGGCCCGCCGCAGCGCGGCAGCGGCGACGGTCTGCGCGCCGGCCACCGCGAACCGCGCGGACACCCCGGAACGCTGATCGATCGCCGCGCTGGCGCGAAGGTGCCGGGAGAACCGGGCCAGCACCTCCAGCAGCGGCTCGCCGACCTCGGCGCCGATGGTGGCCAGGTCGGCCTCCTGAGCGACCAGCGCAACCTCGGCGGCAATCTCCCGCGGGTAGTGGGTGCGGATCTCGGCGCCGAAACGATCCTTGAGCGGGGTGATGATCCGGCCCCGGTTGGTGTAGTCCTCGGGGTTGGCGCTGGCCACCAGCAGCACATCCAACGGTAACCGCAGGGTGTAGCCGCGTACCTGGATGTCCCGCTCCTCCATCACGTTGAGCAGCGAGACCTGGATCCGCTCAGCCAGGTCGGGCAGTTCGTTGATCGCGACGATGCCACGGTGCGAGCGGGGCACCAGCCCGAAGTGGATCGTCTCCGGATCACCCAGGCTGCGACCTTCGGCGACCTTGACCGGGTCGACGTCGCCGACCAGGTCACCGACGCTGGTGTCCGGGGTGGCCAGCTTCTCGGTGTAGCGCAGCGACCGGTGCCGCCATGCCACCGGCAGATCATCGCCCAGTTCGGCGGCGCGCCGGATCGAGTCCGGGGTGATCGGCTGGTAGGGATGCTCATCCAACTCGGCGCCCTCGATGACCGGCGTCCACTCATCGAGCAACCCGGCCAGCGTGCGCAGCAAACGGGTCTTGCCCTGGCCACGCTCACCGAGCAGCACCACGTCGTGCCCCGCCAGCAACGCCCGCTCCAGCTGCGGCAACACCGTGTCGGAGAACCCGACGATGCCCGGCCACGGATCACGACCACTGCGCAGCGCATCGAGCAGGTTCGCCCGCATCTCACCCTTCACGTCACGCTGCACGTGCCCGCCAGCGCGCAACGCGCCCAGCGTGCGCGGCAGGTCAGCAGCAGGCTGAGTGGATCCGGGCTGAGTGGACCCACGCTTTGGGGAAAAGGTCACGGGCCCAACGCTACGCACGCACGTCCCGGCCAGCATCCCGGTTCGCCAACCACGACATCCGCAAGCTCGCGAAGCAGGTTCGACCCCGCCCCGTCAACGCCGGCTTTCCTGGCACCGCCAGCACCGGCACCACCCAGTTCCCGGCATGGTCGCGGAGAACGCGATTTACTACCGCAAAGTCAAAAAACGCGTCGCCTATGCAAGCGGTAGAATCCACCCATTCCGGAGGCCGATCAGCTCGAAGGCGCGTCGTTGGGTCGGGGTGGTGTTGGTGATCTTTTCGATGCGCTGGCCGGTGAAGTTGATTGTTTCTCTGTCCAGTTTGCTGAGGTGTTCGAGTAGGTCGCGGAAGCTTCGTACGGGCAGTCCGTCGGGGGTTTTCTTGTCTTTGTCCTCGGCTTGGCGCTGGGTGAGCGTTGGGCGGGGGAAACGGGGTCGGCGCGGTGCGGGATGTGCTCGTCGGTGTAGGTGAGTGGGGTGAGGACGTTGCGCAGGTGCCCGGTGATGTAGGCCGCGAGCATGCACAGGAATACGTGGGAAGGGGTCCGTTCGGATAGGTAGTGAAGGATGGGACGCAGGTCGAGGTCGTTGACCTTGATGATGCGGAAGTCGCGTTCGACGTAGGCGAGTTCTTGTAGGCGGTCAACCCATCCTCGGGTGTCGGAGCTCAAGCCTGGGTTCGTCGGACGATCACTCTGTGGGTGGTCATTGCGGTGCCGCGCTGCAGTGCTGGGTGATCGGGTTTGTGATCGTGGCGCCGCAGGTGTTGCCGGTGGTATGGGAGCGGCTGATAGAGCTGGGGGGCGGCGATCGGCGCGGCGACGGCGACCGGCAGCGTGGCCGAGAGGCTGACGCCGAAGATCGCACCCGCGAACTCCCTACATCGGGGGCGCCGGGGACAGCGCTAATCCCGGTGGTTACTGTTTTCCCGCCTCGGCCAGTACGCGGAAGCCCCACGGCCTGCACTAGGCCGTGGGGCTTCCGCTGCTTTCACCTTTTCAAGACGTCCAGGGACAAGCGATGGTTGGGCCGCTGACCAAGCTGCCGCTGCCGCCCATGCCGCCGCACACGGCGGGGCCTCCGACGAGGCCGCCGTTACCGCCGTTACCGCCCCTTCCGGTGACGCCACCGGGTAGGCCTCCAACCCCGCCGACGAGGCCACCATTACCGCCATTCCCGCCATTACCGTCGAGTCCGGTACCTTGGCCGGCACCACCCCTGCCACCCATTCCACCGATGATCCCGCCTTCCCCGCCGATTCCACCGTTCCCGCCGGCTCCGTTGGGGCCGCCGCCGGCCCCACCCCCGCCACCGGCACCTCCGAGGAATCCACCGAAACCACCGGGACCGCCGACACCACCTTGACCGCCGGTTCCACTGGTGCCACCGGGCCCACCAGCAGGGCCAGCGTTCCCTCCTGGGCCGCCGGGACCGCCGGAACCGCCGATGATCGCGCCGATACCCCCGACCCCGCCGGCACCGCCGATGCCGCCGTTACCTCCGTTACCGGAGGGGACTCCGCCGGGGCCACCGGTGCCGCCGGCACCGCCGGCACCGCCGGGGCCACCGACTGGCTTGGGGACGCTGTAGTCGCCCGGACATGCGAAGCAAGGCCACGGGCTTCCGGGGGCGGCTTCGGCAGGCAGCGCCGAGAGTATGAGTACCCCACTGGTCAGACTGGCCAGCACGGCAGAAGCGACAACGCGTTTCATTGATGAACCCTCCAAGAAGAGCTGGCTATTTGTCGATGAGCGGATCCCCGACCACTCCATGAATCAGGGCTCGTTAGCCCATCGCCACCCGCACCCCCGCATCTCCCTCGCCGCCGGGCTAGCCGGGCTGGCCGGCACCCCCGGCACCCCCGGCACCCCCGGCACCCCCACTGCCGCCGGGCTGGCCGGGCTGGCCGGGCTGGCCGGGCTGGCCGGGCTGACCCGGCTGGCCGGGCTGACCTGGCTCACCTGGCTGGCCGGGCTGACCTGGCTGATTGAAGTGGTCGAGTTCGATCAGCTGGAGGAGCAGTTGGAAGAGTTGCTCGAATTGGTTTGGGGCCAGCTGCTCGACCAGCTGACGGAGCTGATCGGATGGGCCAAGGTGACCGGACTGGCCAAGCTGCTCGACCAGCTGACGGAGCTGATCGGATGGGTCAAGGTGACCGGGCTGGCCAAGCTGCTCGACCAGCTGGCGAAGCTCGCCGAAGTGGCCGAACCAGACGGACCGGCCAAGCGGGCCGAGCTGGCCGAACTCACCAGGCTGGTCGGATTGAACAGATTGGAGCCGCAGACTCTGCTGCTGGTTCAGCGGGTGACTGGATTGGTCTTGGAACATCGCACTCCCCGCCATGGCAACCAGGGCCGTGACGGCTACCGCGGTGGCTCGTCCAGTCCGCAGCCGCGGCCTGAGTCCCTGCATCGTGTTGTGACGTGACCTGACTTTCATGGGAAACCCTCGCTTCTCGCCGCCGGTGACATGCGCCTGCTCAGTTTGTTGAGGTAACGCAGATGGAGTCGGTCTCACCGCTCCTGTGTCGTCGTTGGCGTATCTTCATCGGCCTGCACGGGACGTACCCCCCCGCGGGTCCGGCCGCGTAGTGCCACTGCGCGGCTCTCACGGCGTGGATCGCCGTTGGTTTTCCCCTTTATGGGGCACGCTTTGTGATGTAATCGTTGCGCTGTGGTTGATTTCGTTTGTGGTGACAGGTGTGGCGTGTTGAGGATGGGTCCGCGTCCGGGCTCATCCTCAACACGTTGCCTTCTCCCCTCAGCCCAGGACCCCGGTCTGAGGGTGGTCGCCGCGCGTCGTCACGATGACCGTCGAGGTTCAGCGCGACCCGGGTAGACGGTCGGGACCACGCAGCTCGATTGCGGGTCGTGGATCGGTACGGTGACCTCTTGCGCCCGAGATGGCTTAGAAGATGGCGTTGCCGCCGGGGCCGCCGTTGCCGCCGTTGCCGCCCGGTCCACCGTTGCCGCCATTGCCGAAGACGGAGAACCCGCCGTTCCCGCCGCCTCCGCCGGGACCGCCGGCACCGCCGGTCCCAGCCGTGCAAGGAGCCGTAAAGCCGAAGCAGCTTCCGCCCCTTCCGCCGTCAGCGCCGTTCCCGCCGCCTCCGGCGGGGCCACCGTTACCGAAGACGGAGAACCCGCCCGGGCCGCCGGTACCGCCGCCTCCGCCGTTGCCACCGTTACCTGCGGTGCACGGCCCGAAGAAGAACACGTCGACGCAGTTGCCGCCGTTGCCGCCGAGGCCGCCGTTGCCGCCGAGGCCGCCGGGTGCACCGTTCTGGAGGATGCCGAAACCGCCAGGGCCGCCGTTGCCGCCGGTGCCGCCGTTATTGCCGCTGCCAGCGGTGCACCCGGTGAAGAAGCAGGGGCCGCCGGCGCCGCCGGGGCCGCCGGGCCCGCCGGGGCCGCCGGGCCCGGGCTGAGCGAGGGCGGTGCCTCCGACCGCCAGCATCAAACCGGTAGCCAGGACGGCTGAGGACGCGAAAACGCCGAGCCGCCGCCTGATGTTGCGATCCATGTAAACCTCCGTAGTCGTAATCTCACGTGACCTCACGCGACCTATAACCTGGACACGTCAAATCGGTCCAGGCTCAGGTTCCACACCGATCGCGAACGCAGCACTTACGGCTGCGCCCGGTGCAGAACCACCCGAGCGGTTGGTTTGAGCCCGTCATGATGACTAATCGCAACCAGAATCCCAGTGTAACGAAAAATGGTCCGAACCATTCGAATGGCCTAGCGCGTTCCTGATTACGTCACGGCCTGCATACTTGCCGTTAGACAGTCATCTCGCCATCCTCATCCACGGCTACTCTTTGAACGTGAGCGCCCACCGCATGCTAGGTTAATTGGATCCAAACAACCGTAGGATCTGATTCAAACAACCATAGGACTCGAGAAGTCCGGGTGACGGTGGAGCCGGCTTACGACTACCAATTCGATCGCAGCCATATCTAGTTAACTGCACGGCAACTTACTTGCGCATCCTCACCGCGGACTTCGACCAGGAGGTGTGGTCAGCCGCGGGCAGCGCTCCCCCACCGCGAGGCCCCACAGGTCCGCGCGAGCCGCCGGCGACCCTGCGATCAGGTCTCACAACGCCGGCCACGGGATCGCCGGCCAGGCCCCATTCGGGGCCGGGAACGTCTCGGCGGCCAGCAGCCGGTCGGTCCGTGCCCGCAGGGCCGCCAGCTCGGTCCGGGTCAGGTGCTCGGTAAGCGCAGCGCCCAACGTGCCGTCCAGTTCGGATCGCAACCGGTGCAGTACAGCCAGCACTGGAATCGGCAACGGCTCACCGCGGAAGCCCCACAGGACGGTGCGCAGCTTGTCCTCATGGTGCAGGCAAATCCCATGGTCCACTCCGTACACTGTGCCGTCCAGCGCGGCAAGTACGTGGCCGCCCTTGCGGTCGGCGTTGTTAAGTAGCACGTCCAGCACGGCTAGCTGGCGCACCCCTTCAGTGTCGGCGTGCACCAGTAACACCGGTTCGCCGTTGCGGTCGTGCGCCTGCAGCACCCGGCGCCAACCTGCCGGCACTGCGTCGACCGGCACTACGTCCACCAGGTCCCGCTCGGGCTCGGTGTCCACCCACAGCTGCACCATGCCGGGCCCCAGTGGCCCCGCACGCAGCACCGTAGGTGGTACCAGGGACCAGCCGGTAGCCTCGGACAGCAGCCAGCTGGCCACTTCCCGACCGGCCAGGGTGCCGTGCGGGAAATCCCACAGCGGACGCTCTCCACGGATCGGCTTGTAGACGCACTCGGCGCTGACCCCATCGCAGTGCACCGTGCAGAACAGGGTGGCGTTGGAGGCGTCCACGATCCGACCAGCCACGTCGATGCGGCCATCGTGCAGGAGCGGCAGTGCCGCCGGGTCGGTGGGCAGCAACGCCGGCCGCTTAGGCCTCGACCTGGCGACGGTAACCATTCTGCCGTGGGCAGATGTGCCCTTTCGGCTCCAACGGCTCCGCACACAGCGGGCAGGGTCTTCGCCCTGCCGAGATCACCCGCTCAGCACGGGCGGTGAACGCCCGGGCCTGGGAGAGGGACAGGAACACCCGCACCGCGTCGGGGCCCTCGTCGGTGTCGTCGAGCACCACCGATTCGTCCACCTCCTGCTCGGTGACGGCGAGCAGTTCGACGACGATGGCCCTTGACTCGACGTCCCAGCCCAGCCCCATGGTGCCGACCCGGAACTCCTGCTCGACGGGGGTGCGCAGGGGCTCAGCATCCTCGGAGCCGGCGGGGACATCGACGCCCAAC
>DASYIL010000115.1:0-3792 GCA_035997545.1 Pseudonocardiaceae bacterium | reverse complement strand
ACCGCGCCACCAACTCCGCGGTGCACACATCCCCACCCACGATCACCGTGGCGAACTGGGCCAACCCGCTCGCCACGACCTCCTCAGCCACGGTGGCCAACGCCACCGGGGGGATCAGCGCGTGGGTGACGCGGTGCCGGGCGAGTACCTCGGCCAGATCCTCACCCAGCAGCGGACCCGGTGGGGGCACCACCAACGCCGCCCCCGCGGGCAGCGACATGCACAACTCCAACACCGAAGCATCGAAACTCGGTGAGGCGAACTGCAACACCCGATCACCTGGACCTACCCGGAAATGCTCAGCCTCGGCGGCGGCGAAACTGGCCAGCCCGGCATGGGAGACCACCACACCCTTGGGTTTCCCGGTGGAACCGGAGGTGTAAATGACATAGGCCGGATGCGCCACCGACAGCGGCCCGACGCGGTCGGCGTCGCAAGGGGCCCGATCCGGCATCGCCGCCACCGCGGCCGCCGTGTCCGGCTCGTCGAGCACCACCACGGTGCCCTGCGCCAGGGCGGGTAATCCGGGAGCCACCTCGGCCACGGTCAACACCAGCACCGGGCGGGCATCAGCGAGCATGAACGCGATCCGCCCGGCGGGGTAGGCCGGGTCGATCGGCAAGAACGCCGCCCCCGCCTTGGCCACCGCCAGCTGCGCCACCACGATCTGGACCGAGCGGGGCAACGCCAGCGCCACCACCCGCTCCGGGCCGGCACCCCGGGCGATCAACAACCCAGCCAGCCGGTTGGCCCGCGCGTCGAGTTCTGCGAAACTCACCACACCGCGGTTCACCAGGTCACTGTCGAAGATTATCGCCGGTGCGTCCGGTGTCCGCGCCACCACCGCGGCCACCAACTCCGCCAACACCACCGCCGGCACATCCCGATCGGTGTCGTTGAACTCCACCAGCACCTGGCACCGCTGCGCTTCAGACAAAATGTCGATGTCACCCAAGCGAACACTGGGATCAGCGGCCAGCACCCTGAGCACCTCAAGGACATGCCCGGCCATCCGCTCGACTGTCACGGCATCGAATAGCCGCGGGTCATAACCGAGATCGAAGCGCAGCTGCCCGTCGAGATAAGCGCGCAAGCTCAGCGGGAAGTTCGTGGTATCCCGGGCCTGGACCTCCCGGATCCGCAAACCCGGCTCACCCTCCGGAGGCTCCTCGAACGGGTAGTTCTGGAACACCGCCACGCTGTCGAACAGGTTGACCCCAGCGCCTAAGTCACTCCACGCCTGCAACTGCCCCAGCGACACGAAGTCGAACCCCCGCGATTCGGACTGCTGGGCCTGCAGCTCACGCAACCACGACACCACATCCTGCCCACTATCAAGGCGCACCCGAGTCGGCACCGTGTTGATGAACATGCCAACCATCGACTCCACACCCGCCAGCTCAGCCGGCCGCCCAGAAACAATGGAGCCAAAGACGACATCACGCTCGCCGCTATAGCGCGACAACAACAGCGCCCAGGCGCCTTGCACCAACGTGTTCAGCGTCAAACCGCCACGCTTGGCGACCACCTGCAGCCGCTGCGACTCCTCGACCGACAACTCAACCCGCACCGACTCAGCGGACTCCGCCCGGTGCGCCTCCACAGGCTGCCGGTCATAAGGCAAACCAGTAGGCGCAAAGAAACCCGACAACACCCCCTGCCAATGCTGCTGCGCCTGCCGCTCGTCGCGTTCTCCCAACCACTGCAGGTAATCCCGGAACGGCCGCCGGGTAACCAACTCAGGCACCCGATCAGCCACGATCGCCGCATACTGCTCACGCACCTCGGTCACCACCGCACCCAGGCTCCAGCCATCCAGCACCACGTGATGCGAAGTCCACACCAGCAGAACCTCATCATCGGACAACGTGGCAATAACCAACCGCAACAACGGCGCAACCGTCAGATCCATCCCCACCGCACGGTCAGCCGCCACCACCCCCGCCAACTCCCGATCCCGCTCCACATCAGACAAACCACACCAATCTAAATACCTCACCGGAACAACAACCTGCCGATACACCACCACCAGCGGCTCAACCACCCCCTCCCACACCACCGCGCTACGCAACGCAGCCGTTCGATCAGCCACCCGCTGACAAGCCACCCCCAACGCCCGCGCATCAGACACACCCGACAACCGCAACCGAAACTCATCAACATAAGCCGCGGAATCCGCATCAACCAAATGATGAAACACCATCCCCGCCTGCAACGGCGTCAACGGATAAACATCCTCCACCAACCGCCCATCACCCACCACCCGATCCACACCAACCTGATCAAGACCAGCCAACGGAAAGTCCGACGGCGTACAACCACCGGCCTCCGGCCGGGAGCAGTGCGCGACAATTTGTCGCAGCGCCTCGACCATATCCGACGCCAACTGCGCCACGGTCGCCTCGTCATGCACATTCTCTGAGTAGGTCCAGCCCAACTCCAGCTCGCCGTTCGCGACCACCCCGGTGACATCCAGCAAATAGGTCCGGGCGCTCTCGGGCGCATGATCCGGCGCGAGCCCGTCGCGCCAGCTGCGATAGAGCCCGTCGGAGTGCGGTGCGACGTCCCACTGGCCGTGGTAATTCAGACAGATCTGCGGCTGGGCGTCTTCGCGCAACATTGTCGCCGCGGAGTTCTCCGGGCTCAGATAGCGCAGTGCCCCGTAGCCGAGCCCCCGGCGTGGTATGGCCCGCAGCTGCTCCTTGACCGACATCAGCATGGCGCGCCAGTCGGTACCGTCGGGGACGACCGGGACCGTGAGCGCGACCGGGAACTGCGTGGTGAACCACCCAACGGTGCGCGACAGGTCCACCCCGTCGAGAACCTCCTCACGGCCGTGCCCCTCCAAGGCGACCAGCACCCGGTCCCGACCAGTCCACGCCGACAACACCCGACCCAAAGCACTCAGCAACACGTCATTGACCTGCGTCCGGTACACCCCCGGCACTCGGCGCAACAACGCATCGGTGTCGCCCCGGCCCAACCGAACCGACACCGTGCGGCTGGAACCGACCGTGTTGGCACCGGCTCGGGTGACCGGCAAGTCGGGCAGTGCTTCATGCGCAGCCGTGGACCAGTACGCCAGGTCGGCGTCGAGTTCACCGGCCTGGACGTGTTCGCTCAACCGGTGCGCCCATTGGGCGAACGGGGTACTGGTCGGTTCCAACTCCACCGACGGTGTCGATGCGCGCTCCGTCTGCGCAAGCCCTATTTTCCCGGCTAGGCGCTGCGCGCAGCGAACCTGCTGGTAAGCGGTTTCTAGATCACCCAGGAGGATCCGCCACGACACCCCGTCGACGACGAGGTGGTGCACGGCGATGAACAGTTGTGGCCGCTGTCCGGGTCCGCAACAGAACAGCACGGCCCGCAACAACGGGCCGCTGGCGATGTCCAGACCGGACTGGGCGCGGATCGCTGGCTCCGCCATGGCGGCCCGCCGGTCCTCGTCGTCCAGATCCGAAAGGTCACACCGATCGAGCACCTCGGCCGACTCGGTGGGCGCGACGTCCTGGCACCACTGGCCCTCGACAGTGAAGAAACGCATGCGCAATGCCGGGTGGTGCGCCACCACCGCATCCACCGCCACGGACAGCGCGTCCTCATCGAGGTCCTCGGCCAGCTCGACGACGACGGACTGGTTGAAGTGGGGCAGCGCGCCGTGAGTAGTGAAGGAGCCGTGGGTCTCGAAGAACCAGTGCTGGATCGGCGTCAATGGTGCCGGGCCGAGGACCAGGTCGTGGCCAACCGGCTCCGATACCGGCTCCGCCGGGACGACCGCCGCGAGCTCGGCGA
>DASYIL010000114.1:0-7351 GCA_035997545.1 Pseudonocardiaceae bacterium | reverse complement strand
CTGCTGCGCGACGAAGATCCCGGCCTCATCGCCACCGCGGCGTGGGCCACCGTGCACGGCCTGGTGTCGCTGGAGCTGGGCTGCGCGAGACCGCCTCAGGCCCGCCCACCCGCTGAGGTCTTCGAAGCCACCATCCGCGCCAACCTCAACGGCTGGCGGACAACACCATGACTAGCGCAATCTGGATGCAGGCTGCACCTGTCGACCCCGCGCTGCACAGTCTGGATCCAGACTGCGTGGTCCGGCGATCTGGAGCCTGCCAGGCCATAGCTCGCATCGCCGCTCACGAGCACTACGCTGCGGCGCATGGCTGCGGACATCGTGCCGATTGAGCTTTCCCTGACCGCCGGCGACCTGGTGACGCTGTGGGCACCCCACTGGCGTGAGGATAGCGACGAGTGGGAGGCGTTCCTCGGCGACGACGAGGCACTCTTCGCCTTCGCCGACGTCGCCGCGCTGGTCGGTTTCGTGCGCACAACAGCCGACCACGACCTCGTCGACCACCCGGCCTGGGCCCTGGTGCCGCGATTACCCGCGACGGACCTGCGGCCCACCGAATCCCAGCGGTACGACCTGATCGGAGTGCCCGACTTGGTCGCGCAATCGCCGGACACCTGGGTGATCAGTGAGCTCGCCGACGTGGTGTCGATCGTACGTTCGCTGGCTGACGTCTGCGGCCTGGATGTGGTGCACGAGGTGCTCGACTCCACTCCAGTATTCGACCTGCTCGACGGAGGCGTTCTGGCCTTCGGTGGCCGGGAGGGTGCGCGGCAGTGGGAGGCGCTGCGCACCGTGATCGCGCAGCGCTGGGACGAGGTGCTCGATGCGATCGACGGGGTGGTCCGCACTCCCGACGTCGACGCGGCAGCGCTGGACCGGGCGCAGACCGAACTGGCCGAAGCCGAGGCCCTCACCGAGGAGGCGGCCTCGCAGGCTCCCGAAGCTGAGGCCGTGCCCAACCCCACGCTGGCGTTCTGGTCCGAGGTCGGCATCGACCCGATCCGGATCATCAGCGATCTGGGCGATCACTACACGCTGCGCTGCTACCTCGACGATGCGCCGATCTTCCTCGGCCGCGGTGGGCAGATCGACGTCTTCGGCTCGCCGCGCTCGCTGGTCCGGTACCTCGCCGGCAATCCGGAGGGGCACGACCTCGACGCGGTGTCCACCTGGCCGCAGGTGACCAAGCGGGCGAAAGCCGGCGAGCTCGAGGTGGCGGTCGACGACGGCAACAGTTACGTGCTCGCCGGCCTGGCCGACGATCTCGCCGGGGCGCCCGAGACGGTGGATCCTGGGCAGCTCGAACTGGCCGTGGAACTGCTCACCGACGGCGAGCAGTGGGCTGGGTCGGACGCGGCGGACAAGGCTCTGGCTAGCTCGGAATCGCTGGGTTGGCTGGTTTCCTTCCTGCTGCGACCGGACCCGACGCGGCTGGCACCCGGCGCCCCGTTCGACACCGAGGTGGCCGCCTGGCAAGCGCTGGTCAGCGGTTTCGAAGATCGGCTGCGCGTGCACTGAGCGGCGTCGAACATCGCCCGGCTTGTCACCCCCGGTTACCGGGCAGGCTGCGCGAGATGACTAAGCTGCGCCCCCGCCAGGTCGGGCCCGTCCTCCTCACCGAAAGCCAATTCGTGAGCAACCACAGCAGCAGCCCTGCGACCCAGTCCTTTGATCGGATGCGCAGCATGCTCGTGCGTGCTGCCGAGATCCGGGACAGCGAGCAGCAACAGATCTTCGACGCGCTGGATGAGATCCACGCCCGGCTGGCTCCTCTGGAGTCGCTGGGTTCGGTCCGAAAGCGTCTTTCGGAGATGCCCGACCGCACCGAGGTCAGCGTGCTGGCGGAGCGGATGGATGAGACGCTGGCGAAGCTGGAGGCCCAGGATAACGCGGTCGCCACGCTGTCGCGTGCCCTCGACGCGATGGTGGACAAGCTGGCCAAGCCGTTCGCTGAGCTCGGCGGGCGGCTGGATGGCATGGCGGGCCGGTTCGAAGGCGTCGCCGGCCGGATGGGCGGTCTGGAGGACCGGATCGCCGGGTTGCACAAGCGGATCGATGACCTGGATCACCACCTCGACCGGCAGGACGCCCGGCTCGACGGGCTGCCCGCTGCCATGCACGAGCCGATGCGGGAGCGGATCGGTGTCGTCGAAACGGGGTTACGGGGCCGGCTGGACGAGGTCGACAAGGCTGTGCACGAGCACCTCGACGGGATGGCGCAGTCCGCGGGTGCGGCGACCGAGGGATTGGGCAGCCGCCTTGGCGAGACCGGCGAATCGCTGTCGGCTGCGCTGGAGTCGGTCACCCAGCGGTTGGACAGCCTGTCGACCCGGCTGGACAAGCTGGACGAGGGCGTCGGGGGCCGGATCAGCTCGGTCACCGACCGCCTGGGGGAGCTCGGTGGTGCGCTCGCTTACCGCCCCGACGCCGACTCGTTGGCCGGCCTGGTCCGGCAGGCCAACGAAGAATCCGAAGTGCGCTACACCGCCCAGCTGGACGAGGCGATGGCCACCTTCGCCGAAATCATCATGGGCGGGGCACCGCCTCCGCTGCCCCCCACTCCACCACCACCGCCACGACCGGCCCAGCGCCGGGCACGCACTAGCCCCAACAAGGCTCCTGCACCCAAGCTGGACTCCGACTCCGAGGCAGTGGCTACGCCCTGATCGACCGCCCATTCACAAGCCCAAGCCGAAGGCCTCAGGCAGCAGGTCGCGCAACGGACGCACACCACGGGGGGTATCCACCAGGCATTCGGGCCCGCCGAGTTCCTGGAGCACCTGACGGCACCGCCCGCAAGGCATCAGCAACTCCCCGGTGCCCGCGCGACAGGCCACCGCCATGAACCGGCCGCCACCCGACAGCCGCAGCTGCCCGGCCATCGTGCATTCGGCGCACAGCGACAGGCCGTAGGAGACGTTCTCCACATTGCAGCCGGTCACCATGCGGCCGTCGTCGCACAGTGCGGCGGCACCCACCTGCAGCCCTGAGTAGGGGCAATACCCGAGCGCTGCGGCCACCACCGCAGCGGACCGTAGCGCGTCCCAGTTCACGTCCCGGTCGATGTCACTCTGCATATTCCGAGGCACGTTTCCAGCATCCCCTAATCCATCGGTGCCGCCCGGCCAGCTAGCCTTCGCCGCATGATCCGGTCCCGGGCGGTCGTGGCCCTGATCGCAGCCCTCGGCGCAACGACCCTGCTCGGTGCGGTACCCGGTGCCGCCCAGCCAGCCGTGATCGCCTCAGATACCGCGGGATGCCCGGAGCAGATCGCCCCGCCCCCGCCGGTCGACCTCTCCGAGGTTCCAGCCCCCGGCACCCTGACCCCGGCGCCGGTGCAGGTTCCCAACCGTCCGGTAGGTGGGCCGCGGATGGGCGAGTGTGGTGAGGTGCTACCCGACAGCGCGCCCGCCCCACCGGCAGAGATCAACGCGACGTCCTGGCTGGTCGCCGACGCAGACTCCGGTGAGGTGCTCGCCGCTAAGGACCCACATGCGCGCCACCGCCCCGCATCGACGATCAAACTGTTGACCGCGTTGCTGGCAGCCGATCGTCTGCCAGCCGATCGTGTCGTGGTCGCCACCCAGGCCGATGCCGACCAGGAGGGCAGCAGGGCGGGCCTGGGCCCGGGGGGCCGCTACACCGTCCGGCAGCTGCTCGCCGGCCTGCTGCTGACGTCCGGCAACGACGCCGCACACGCCCTGGCCGAGCAACTGGGCGGAGTCGCTGAGACCGTCGAGCAGATGAACGCACTGGCCGCCAAGCTAGGTGCGATGGACACCCGGACGGCCACCCCGTCCGGGTTGGACGGTCCGGGCATGAGCACGTCGGCTTACGATCTGGCGCTGGCATTACGTCAGGTGCTCGGCCGGCCTGTGCTGACCGAGCTGCTGGGCACCCGGGAAGTGGACTTTCCCGGCTTCGGCGGCCGGCCGGGGTTCGTGCTCAGCAACGACAACAAGCTGCTCCGGAACTACCCCGGAGCGCTGGGCGGCAAGACCGGGTTCACCGACGACGCCCGGCACACCCAACTCGACGCCGCGCAGCGCGGCGAGCGGCGCCTGATCGTCGTGTTGATGCGGGGCGAGCAGCGGCCGGTGTCGATGTCGTCGCAAGCAGCCCGGCTGCTGGACTACGGGTTCGCCCTGCCCCCAGGCCGCCCGGTCGGGCAGCTGGTGGACAAGGCTCCGCCGCCCGAGACACCCACCACCACGCCAGTCGCACCGCGGACCGGTCCCGTCGCAGCGTGGCGAATCCCGCCTGGCGGATTTCCTGGAGCCGGCAGCCTGGTCCCGGTGGCGCTGTGGATTGGCCTGGCGATCGCCGTACTCGCCGTACTCGGCGCCCTGGTCGCCCGACAACGCCACCGCTAGCACACGCGCTATCCCAGCCGGCTCACCCGACGCACGCCGGCTGCTGAGGACGGAGCCGCCGGGAGATAAAAGCGCCTTAGCTGCGGCCTATCCCCACACAACTCATTCAGGGCGCCCCAGCCGGCTGAGCTCGTCGCTGCCGTCGAGGTAGGCCCGGGCCTGCAGGGTGAACAGCTCGGAGTATCCGCCGCCGCGAGCCATCAGCTCGTCGTGGGTGCCCTGCTCGGTGACGCGGCCGTGGTCCAAGACGATGATCTGGTCGGCGTGGCGGATATTGGCCAGCCGGTGGGTGATCAGCACCGTCGTCCGGGTAGCTGCCGGGCGGTCGCCGTTGCCAGCCGCAGCACCTGCACGGCTCAGCGACTGCAAGGACTGGAACACCGCGTGCTCGGCGCGGGCGTCCATCGCGGCGGTGGGCTCGTCAGCGACGAGCAGGGGCGCGTCCCGGTACAGAGCGCGGGCCACGCTGATCCGCTGCCACTGCCCGCCGGACAGGTCACAGCCGTTCTGGAACTCCCGGGACAGCACGCTGTCCCAGCCGTCGGGGAGCTCGGCGACGACGGCATCAGCGCCGGAGTCGGCCGCCGCGGCAGCAAGCACCGTGCCGTCGGGGTCGGGGCGTTCCAACCGGCCGATGCGGATGTTGTTCGCGGCGGTCATTGGCCACTCGACGGGGTTCTGCAGGACGACGGAAACCTGAGAGTGCAGCTCACGCTGGTCGACCTGGGCGATGTCCACTCCGTCCCAGCTCACTTGTCCCTGATCGGGCAAGTAGAGCCCGGTGATGACCTTGGCGAGGGTGGACTTGCCGGAGCCGTTCTCTCCCACCAGCGCGACGACCTCCCCGCGCTTGATCGTCAAGCTGACCCGGTTCAGAGCGGGCCCGTCCTTGCCGGGGTAGCTGAAAGACACCTCGTGCAACTCAATGAGCTGCGGGTCGCGCGGCAGCTGCTGCACGGCAGCGGCCCGGTAGTGGCTGCGGGCCTGGGCCAGGCAGCTGGTCAGCATGTCGAGGTAGAAGCTGTGCTCGAAGAGCCGGTTGGCGGCGAATACCGTGGTGGATACCGCCGTGCTCGCGGTCCGCATCGCGACCGCCGCCGCTCCGGCCAACGCCAGCGGCATCGCCCCGGCGTAGAGCAGCAGCCCGAGTACGCCGTAGGCCAGCGCTGCGCCGACTCCGGCCAGGCCCCGGCCAACCAGGCGGATCGCAGTCTTGCGGTGCTCGACGGCAACGGCCTCATCGGCGAGCTGGGAGCCGATACGACGGTGCTCGCTGAGCAGGGTGCGCTGGGTGGTGAAGGCGCGGACCTCGGCCGCCCCGTCCCGGCCGGTGATCATGTCGCTGGTGATCCCCAACCGGCGCATCCGCGAGACCATCCGCACGAACGACTCGTAGGACAGCAATGCTGCCCGCACGCTGGCCCAGCCATTAGGTACCGCAGCCAACAGCACCACCGGCGCCAGCACGGGGTTGAGCAGACCGGCGGTGACGATCGCGGCGACGAGCGTGACCGCCGAGCTGAGCAGGTTCCCGGCATCGGCCACCCCCTGGCGGACGCTCATGATCCCCTGCACTGACGTCCGACGCACCAGCTCCACGAAATCCGCGTCATCGAAGGCGACCAGCTCCGCACCGATCACTGCCGCATGCAGTTCGTCTTGGGCGCGCAGCTCCACTCGCGGGGTCAGCACCGCCTGAACGGCGCCGACCGCCGCGTCCAGCAGCCCCCGGGCCGCGTAGGAGGCCATCACCAGCGCCAGCGCCGGTAACGCCGCCACCACCCGCTGCGGGGTCGGACCCTGCTCCAACAGCTGGGTCAACACGGTCGCGGTAGCCAGCAACCCGAACGCCGTGGCACACCCCGCGACTATTTCGACAGCAACGGCAAGCACCGTTAACTGCGGCGAGGTCTGCCAGGCCAGGCGCCCCAGCACGCCCAGCGCGGCCGGCGCCGCACGCAGCTTCCGGCCGATACTCGAGCCAGCTACCGTTTCCATCACCTGCGCCCAGGGCGGGGTCTTGACATCGTCGACACCGATCAGCGTCGGCCCTCCCGGATCCGGTGCGGCAGCGCCGGTGGTTCGCCTGAATCTCATCGTGGCCTCCCACCGAGAAAGCATGCCTGCCGCGCTAGCGTGCCGTCTCGTGAGTAACGGCGACACCGACGTCCGGGCCGGGATCGTGGTCACCGGAACGGAGCTGCTCAGCGGGCGGGTCACCGACCGCAACGGCCCCTGGCTAGCGCAACGGCTGGGTGAGCTGGGCATTGAGGTGGCCCACTTGCTGTGCGTCGGAGACCGGCCGGCCGACCTGGCGGCGGCATTGCGATTCCTCGCCAGCCAGGGGGTCGACCTGATCGTCACCAGCGGTGGGCTCGGGCCGACCGCGGACGACGTGACCGCCGAGGTGGTCGCCGGGTTCGCCGGGGTGGAGCTGGAGCTCGACGAGGCGATGGAGCAGCAGATCGCCGACATCCTCGCCCGGTTCCGCCACCTGGCGCATTTCAGCCCGGAGGCGCTGCGGGTATCGAACCGCAAGCAAGCGATGGTGCCTCGCGGCGCCGAGCCGCTCGACCCGGTGGGGACGGCACCTGGGCTGGTCGTCCCCGTGCACGGGGGGCCGACAGTGATCGTGCTGCCCGGACCACCCCGTGAGCTGCAGGGGATGTGGCCGGCGGCGCTGGCCACCTCCGCCGCCAGGGCTGTGCTGGCGCGCACCCGGCCCTTCGAATCGGCGCGGCTGCGGCTGTTCGGGCTGCCGGAATCGGAGATCGCGGCCACGCTGCGCGAGGTGGGCACGACGCTGGACCTGGCGCCGCTGGAGATCACCACCTGCCTGCGGCGGTACGAGCTGGAGATCGACATCCGGCATCGACCTGGCGCGGAGACGATTCGCGACGCGCTGGTCGACCAGATCCGCAGCCGGCATTCTCGGTACCTGTTCTCGACCGACGGCACCTCGCTGGACGACCAGCTCG
>DASYIL010000113.1:0-5006 GCA_035997545.1 Pseudonocardiaceae bacterium | reverse complement strand
CCGCCGCGATGGCCCGGCGGACCGCGTCAAGCAGTGGGGCGAAGGTGGCCTCGGCGTGCGCCCGGTCCTGCGGGGTGGGCTCGAAGCCGGGCACCGAACCGAACATCACCGAGTAGAGGTGCGGGTTGGCGGTCGCGCTGGCCCGGTAGGCGCAGCCCAGCGCCAGCAGGTCGGCCAGCGGATCGTCCGAGGGCGTCACCGTATCCAAATGCGCCGCAAACCTGGTGAAGGCCTCGATGAACAGTGCTCGCAGGAGTCCCGGCTTGCCGCCGAACAGTGCGTATACCGCGCTGGTCGAGGTGCCGGCCGCGGCGGCGAGCCGGCGCAGGCTCAGCGCGTCCGGGCCTTCTGAGGTGAGCAGTTCCCCTGCGGTGTCGAGCAGGTGGATCCGCAGCGCATCGTCGTGCAGTTTCGGTCGTGGCACTTGACCAGCGTATCGCAACAGTGTTTTATAACATCGTTAGGCCCGGCTTAGCAGCTCCCGTAGCATCCCGCCTATCCGCGCCGCGGCGTTGCGGCCGGTGGCGAGTAGCTGCTGATGGTCCAGCGGCGCTCCGGTAAGACCGGCGGCGAGGTTGGTGACCAGCGAGATCCCCATTACTTCGGCGCCCTCGGCGCGGGCCGCGACGGCCTCCAGCACGGTCGACATCCCGACCAGGTCGGCTCCGAGCATGCGCAACATGCGAATCTCTGCCGGGGTCTCGAAGTGCGGACCGGGTACCCCGGCGTAGACGCCCTCGGTCAGGCTCGGGTCGATGTTCCGGGCCAGCGCGCGCAACCGGGAGGAGTAGGTGTCGATGAGATCGACGAACCGTGGCCCTACCAGCGGGGAGGTCGCGGTGAGATTGAGGTGGTCGGAGATCAGCACCGGCTGGCCGACCTCGAGCCCCTCGGCGATACCGCCGGCGGCGTTGGTGAGCACCACCACCCGGACGCCCGCCGCGCAGGCGGTGCGCACCCCGTGCACCACCTGGGCCACCCCATGACCCTCGTAGCCGTGCGTGCGACCCAGCAATACCAGGATGCGTCGGCCGTTCAGCAGCACCGACTGAACTATCCCGATGTGCTCGGGTACCTGCGGGGCGGCGAACCCGGGCAACTCGGCAAACGGGATCTCGGCGGTGAGGGCGCCCAGCGCGTCGGCCGCGGGACGCCAGCCGCTGCCCAGTACCACGGCGATGTCATGCGCGGGCACCCCGCTGCGCTGGGCGAGCACGGCTGCGGAGTCCTGGGCGAGTTTGGCCAGGTCCATCACGTCCGTGAGCCTATGGTGATTAGATTCCCGCAGCGAACCCCGCCACCACCGGCTCGAAGAGCTTCGTGCGCCCGGCGGCCTCTCGCTCGGTCGGCACGGTGACGGAGACCACCCACAGGTCCGACCTGACCGATACCAGCCGCAGGTAGGTGGTGCGGCGCAGCTCTCCCCCCTCGTGGGTGCGGAATGTGGCGTCGAGCGCGCTGGCGGCCAGTTTCTGCCGCTGGGTCTCGATGAGCTCGCGCACCCCCTGAGCCAGCTTGCGGAGGTAGGCGGTCAGGTATTGATCGGGGATGCCGGTGGGCAGGACGTTGGTGACCCGCTCCACGGCGATGACCTCCGACCCGTCCGGTGAGACGAAGCGCGTCACGGTGCCTGAGTTATTCCCAATCACCCGCTGCTCGCGGAACTCCGGCCAGCCCTGCGGCACATTGACGGTGAACCGAGCCGGCCGGGTGCCGTCCGGCTCGGTGACCTGGACCACCCGGGGCGTCAGCACGGCGTGGTCGGTGCTTGTGGCCAATGCAGTGGGGGTCTTCAGGTTGGGGAGGGCAGGTCTGCCGGCGGCGACTCGGGCGCCGACGAAACCAGTCGTCGCGGCACCGAAGAACAGCAGCACGGCCAGCGTCCACAGCACCACCCGGCGTCCGGCGCCGGTGCCCTCGACCCGGCGCGCCGCCACCGGCGGGTCGGCATCGGACGCGACGGCGAAGGGCAGCGGGCCCGGGTCCGCAGCGAGCTGCCCGGTCCGTCGCGGCGTTTCGGGTGCTTCTGTAGCGTTTTTGGGGACGCCAGTCGGGGCGCTAGTCGCGGCGTGCCGGGGCCGCGCAGGAGGCTGGGCATCGGGAGGCTGGGGATCAGCCGCCTCGGGGGGCGCTCCCAGCAGTCGACGTACCTGCGACAGCGGCATCCGGCGCGCGGGATCCTTGACCATCAACCCGCTGATCACCTCGGCGAGCGGCCCGGAACACGACGGCCTGGGCACCGCGTCCTGCACCACCGAGGTGACCGTCGCCATCGCAGTGCCCGCGTCGTAGGGGGGCCTGCCCTCGACCGCGGCGAACAGGGTCGCGCCGAGTCCCCACAGGTCCGCTGCCGGGGTGACCGGCCGGCCGCACGCGATCTCAGGAGCGATGTAGGCGGGCGAGCCCAGCATCAGACCGGTTGCGGTCAACGTCTGATCGGCCGGATTGCGGGCGATCCCGAAGTCGGTGAGCTTGATCCGGCCGTCGTGTGCCATCAGCACGTTGCCGGGCTTGACGTCCCGGTGCGTGATGCCCGCCGCATGCGCGGCCTGCAACGCTGCCGCCACCGCGGCCCCCACCGCGATCACCTGCCGCGGCGGCACGGCCCCCTCCAGCAGCAGCTCGGCCAGGCTGTGGGAGGCCACCAGCTCCATCACCACGAACGGTGCCGCGTCCTCCCGGGCCACGTCGTAGAGGGTGACCACGTTGGGGTGCGACAGCGCGGCGATGGCCCGGGCCTCCCGCATTGTCCGCTCCCGCAACGCGGCGACCTCGGCGTCCGGGATCCCCGGCGGCAGCAGCACCTCTTTGACTGCGACTGCTCGGCCGAGCACCTCGTCGTGTGCCGACCACACCGTCCCCATCGTGCCTCGGCCTAGCACCTCGCCGAGCCGGTAGCGGCCCGCTACCAGGCGAGACGAGGGGTTGGTCACCTGGGATCACGGGTGAAAGCCCCGTCCTTCAGGCCGACCTCAACGCAGCACGCACCATCGCGGCGGGACGCGCGGTAACCGCACCGGGAGGCTCGCCGTTGGGCGGGCCCGTGAACCGCGAAGCTCAATACGCACCCTCCCAGGTCGCGTAGTGGGAATCCCGGCCCTTCCAGGGCGGGGAGGATGTCAAGGCTCCATGATGCCCTGTGTTGTGCTCCCCGCGTTGCGGTGACTATCGGCGTGTGTCATACAGGCGTGATGGTGGACAAGACCGGCCAGCAGCTCAAGACAGCAGAGTCGGGCTTCGGGATCAAGCCGGTATACCGCGCGGATGACGTCGCAGAGGGACTGTCGGGCCGGCTCGGCGAGCCCGGGGAGTTCCCGTTCACCCGCGGGGTGTATCCCACCATGTACACTCAGCGCGCCTGGACGATGCGTCAGTACGCCGGGTTCGGCACCGCAGCCGAATCCAACGCCCGCTACCACCAGCTCCGCAAAGCCGGGCAGACCGGCCTCTCGGTCGCCTTTGACTTGCCCACGCAGATGGGCTACGACTCCGACGAGGCGATCGCGCACGGTGAGGTCGGCAAGGTCGGGGTGGCCATCGACTCGATCGAGGACATGCGGACGCTGTTCGCTGGCATCCCGCTGGACGAGGTGTCCACCTCGATGACGATCAACGCCCCCGCGGCACTGTTGCTGCTGCTTTACCAGCTGGTGGGCGAGGAGCAGGGTGTGCCGGGCTCAAAACTGACCGGGACGGTCCAGAACGACGTGCTCAAGGAGTACATCGCCCGGGGCACCTACATCTACCCACCGGCCCATTCGCTGCGGCTCACCGCGGACATCTTCGCCTATTGCAAGGCCGAGATCCCACGCTGGAACACCATCTCGATTTCCGGCTACCACATGGCCGAGGCGGGCGCGAACCCCGCGCAGGAGATCGCCTTCACGCTCGCCAACGGGGCGCAGTACGTGCAGGCAGCGCTGGATGCCGGGATGGCTGTCGACGAGTTCGCGCCGCGGCTGTCGTTCTTCTTCGTCACGCGCACCACGCTGCTGGAGGAGGTCGCGAAGTTTCGTGCCGCCCGGCGGATCTGGGCCCGGATGATGACGGAGCGCTTCGGCGCGCGGAACTCCAAGTCGCTGATGCTGCGGTTTCATGCCCAGACCGCCGGCGTGCAGCTCACCGCGCAGCAGCCCGAGGTCAACCTGATTCGGGTCACCGCGCAGGCGATGGCGGCGATCCTCGGCGGCGCCCAGTCACTGCACACGAACGCCTACGACGAAGCGATCGCGCTACCCACCGAGAAAGCCGCCCGGCTGGCCCTGCGAACCCAGCAGGTGCTGGCCTACGAGACCGACCTGATGTCCACGGTGGATCCCTTTGCTGGCTCCTACGCGGTCGAGGCGATGACTGACGAGGTCGAGGCCGCCGCGGTGGCCTTGATCGAGCAGGTGGACTCGCTGGGTGGTGCCGTGCACGCCATCGAGGTGGGTTTCCAGAAGTCGGAGATTGAGAAGACCGCGTACCGCACCGCCCAGGAGATCGACTCCGGTGATCGGGTGGTGGTCGGGCTCAACCGTTACCGGCTCGATACCGAGGATCGTTACCAATCCCAGCGGGGTGACCCGGCGATCGAGGACGGCGCCGCAGCGCGGCTCGCCGCGCTGCGCTCGTCGCGATCGTCCGCAGCGGTCCACCGTGCCCTGGACGAGCTGCGCAAGGCCGCAAAGGAACCAGGCAGCAACGTGTTGTACCCGATGAAGCAGGCGCTTGCCGCTCGCGCCACCGTGGGCGAGGTGTGCCACGCGCTGCGCGACGTGTGGGGCACCTATGTGCCCTCGGAGATTTTCTAACACCGGACATCTCAGCCATTCCCAGTCCGGATGTATCGGAGGATCGCCTGCAGCTCTCTTCTGGATAGCGAGCCGCCACGGGGGGCACAGAGTCCCCGCGGGTCCGTGGCACTGGTCGTCTGCCGGAGGGGGGAGTACTGGTCATGCGCAGTGGCTGGCGGTGGCCGGTCGGACGTGCTGAGCAACCACGCACCCATCGGTATCACCCACAGC
>DASYIL010000112.1:0-2851 GCA_035997545.1 Pseudonocardiaceae bacterium | reverse complement strand
CTCGCAAGATGCACTTCAAGCAGGTATGACACTCCTTCGGGCGGGCCTGCGAGCTCTTCGTCGATTAGCGCGATCAGAGTCGAGGGGTCGACTGGCCGACCCTTCTCAATGTAGATCGTGAGATCACCATCGATCTCATCGATGTCACGCAGCACGTCAGCCAGGCTGAGCTGGGATGTTTCATCCCCAGATTGAGAATCCACCGACGCCTCCCGAATGGTGTCGTTTGCCGCGAGCATGGGACCACTTGAGAGCAGTTTTTGCCACGAGCATGGGACCACCTCGATCAGGGATTTGCCACTAATGGGACCACTCGGAAGAGCCTGCGTGGCCTCCCGGCTTCCGGTCGTTAGGCCCCTGAACTGGCCAAATGGCATACCGGGAGGTATCTGTGATCGAGATCAAGGAAGTTCTGCGACTGTGGCTGGCAGGCCAGTCGCTGCGTGAGGTGACCAGGCTGGCCGGGGTCGACCGGAAAACGGTCCGCCGCTACGTGCAGGCCGCCCAAGCGGCCGGGGTCGCCCGCGACGACGGTGACGACCAGCTGACCGATGAGGTTCTCGGGGCTGTGGTGGCCGTTGTCCGACCGGACCGGCCCCGAGGCACCGGCGCGTCCTGGGAGGCGATCGCCGGGCAGCGAGAACAGATCAAGACCTGGCTGGCCCAAGACCTCACGGTCGCCAAGATCCACGTCCTGCTGGGCCGGCGCGGAGTGACGGTGCCGTACCGGACACTGCACCGCTACACGGTGGCGGAGCTGGGATTCGGCCGACCGAAGACGACGGTGCGGGTCGCCGATGGCACGCCAGGGCAGGAAGTGCAGGTCGACTTCGGGCGGCTCGGGCTGGTGCCCGACCCGGCGCGCGGGACCCGCCGGGTCGCCCAAGGGCTGATCTTCACCGCGGTCTACTCGCGGCACATGTTCGTCTACCCGACACTGCGCCAGACCTTGGAGGAGGTCGTGGCTGGGTTCGAAGCCGCGTGGGTGTTCTTCGGTGGCGTGTTCGCCGTCGTCATCCCGGACAACATGAAGACGATCGTGGATCAGGCTGACGCGGTCGATCCGCGGCTGAACGACGCGTTCCGCGAGTACGCCCAAGCCCGCGGGTTCGCCGTGGATCCAGCTCGGGTGCGCCACCCGCGTGACAAGCCCAGAGTGGAACGGTGCGTGCAATACGCACGGTCGAACTTCTTTGCGGGAGAAGACTTCCGCGACATCACCGACTGCCGGGAACGTGCCGTGGTGTGGTGTTCGGCGGTCGCCGGGACGCGTGTTCACGGCACGACGCAGCTGCGGCCCGCCGAGGTGTTCGCCGCCGAGGAACTACCGTTGTTGTTGCCAGTGCCCGAAACTGGGTTCGTGGTGCCGTCCTACACGCACCCCAAAGTGGCTCCCGATCGGCATGTTGAGGTGGCGAAGGCGTTGTATTCGGTTCCCGGTGAGCTGATCGGGCAGCGGATCCTGGCCCGCGCCGACGGCAGCACGGTGAAGCTCTACTGGCGCAGTCAGCTGATCAAGGTGCATCCGCACCAGCCGCCCGGACATCGGCACACCGACCCGGCCGACATGCCCAGCGAGCTGAGCACCTACGCGATGCGGGACCTCGACGCCCTGCACCGCCGGGCGGCGTCCTACGGCGATCACATCGCCGCCTACGCCGCGGCGTTGCTGGAGCATCCGTTGCCCTGGACGAAAATGCGACAGGTGTATCGGCTGCTCGGTCTGGTGCGCCGACACGGCGCCGAGCAGGTCGAGGATGCCTGCCGGCGGGCGTTGGAGGCCGAGGCGGTCAACATCGGCCTGATCGACCGCATGCTGACCTGCGGGCTGGAAGACCAGCCTGCCACGACGGCACCTGTGGTGGTCACGGCCAGCCGGTTCGTTCGCGACAGTGGCGACTTCAGCGTCCGGCGGCCCTCGTGAGCCCCGCAAGCCGCGCCACGGCGGCACGGACCGAACCGAGGCCGATCGAGGTGTCTACGGAGCTCAAGACGTTGCTGCGGCGTCTGAAGCTGGGCCGGATGCTCGACACCCTGCCCGAGCGTCTTGCTCTGGCTCGCACCAAACCGTTGGCTCATCACGACTTCTTGGAGATGTTGCTGGCTGATGAGGTCAGTCGCCGTGACCGCCAGTCCACGCTGCTGCGGGCCCAAGCCGCGCATCTGGAGCCGGGGATGCAACTGGAGGCGTGGGACGAGTCGACGAAGGTCACCTTCGATCGGGAACTGTGGGCTGAGCTGACGTCGATGCGGTTCGTCACCGACTCCTACAACGTTCTCATCATGGGGCCGGTGGGGGTGGGTAAGACTTTCCTTGCCAACGCGTTGGGTCATGCCGCTGTCCGTCGCAAGTGGACAGTTCACTCCGAGCGGGCGGACAAGTTGTTCAAGCGGCTGCGCGCGGCCCGGCTGGATCACACCTACGACGAGGAGATGCGCAAGCTGCATCGGGTCGAGCTGCTCATCCTTGATGATTTGGCGCTGCAGCCGCTGGACGCGGTGCAGACCAGTGACTTCTATCAGCTGGTGGTGGAACGTCACCGGCAGGCGTCGACGGTCATCACGTCCAACCGGGAGCCGCCGGAGATCCTGGCCATGATGGCCGACCCGTTGCTGGCGCAGTCGGCTATCGACCGGGTTCAGTCCGCGGCTTTCGAGCTTGTGCTGGAGGGTGAGAGCTACCGGCAACGGCAGAAGCCCACGATCGCCGCGCTCGCTGAGGGGAGGCACGACACCGGAAATTGACGATTTCCACTCGCTGGACCACTATCAGCAGACGGCCCGCGACCATGGCCCGAGGTGGTCCCTAGCTCGTGGCACAACGGTGGTCCCATACTCGTGGCAGGCGACA
>DASYIL010000111.1:0-15645 GCA_035997545.1 Pseudonocardiaceae bacterium | reverse complement strand
TGGCACTGGCCGGGGATGTTCCCGGGGCGCTGGCCGCGCTGGGCCTGTCCGAGCATCAGTCCGGTGACCTGGAGCGTAACGCCGCGCTGTGGACCACGCCGACGCTGCCCGCGCTACACCGCTATACCGGCGTGCTGTACGCGGCGCTGGACGCGGGCTCACTGCGCCGCACCGAGCGGGCCCGTGCGGGGGCCCGGCTCGCGGTGGCGTCCGCGCTGTTCGGGCTGCTCGCCGCGGACGACCCCATACCGGCGTACCGACTGTCCGCTTCCTCGTTGCTTCCCGCGGTGGGCACGGTGCGTTCGGTGTGGCGTCTGGTGCTGCCCCCGCTGCTGGTCGGGGTTGCGGGTCTGGTGGTCGACCTGCGCTCCGGGGCCTACGCCGCGCTGGGACCGCTGCCGGGCGCGGTCACCGTGCACGTGCTCAGCAAGGACGGCCACGGTCGTCGCCGGGCGGTGAGCCACCACAACAAGGCGCTCAAGGGCCGGCTGGCTCGACTGCTTGCCACGGCGCCACGTGAGGTGTCCGACGCCGACGGGGTGGCCGGATTGCCCGTCGGAGCGGGCTGCAGGTGGAGCGCACCAGCGAGCACGCGCTGGATCTCGTCGTCTCGACCTGACCCGCCGGGCGGCGGGAAATTCGATTGCCCACCACCCGCGTGTCAGGCCACGCTGTACCTCACGACGGCCGGTACCCACTTGTGCGGGCCTCACATGGTTGAGCACAACGGAACGGGAGGAGGTGGCAGGCCATGGCTGCCAGTGGTGTGCAGCTCGACCTGACCCCGCACTCCCGCCACCCGGTCGGCTGATCTTCTCCGGGGGTGGCGCCACCCCAAGGAGACCTCAAGTGCCACAGCAAGACCGGCTGCCCGCGCGGCGCAGCCGCTTCGATGACACCGTCACACGACTGGATGAGGCTGGCGCACGCCGGCATCGACGCCACTTCGACGACGACAACGACGACGAACCGCCAGCCCGCCGGCGCCCCTCCGGTCCCCCACCACCCGACGATGACCCGATCGACGGGGACCGGTGGTCGACCTGGGACGTCGGGCAGCACGGCCCGACGCCCCACCCGGATTGGCTGGTCACCGAACTCGCCGCGGTCGACACCGAGCTCGGTGTACTCAAGACCGGCAAGGAAGCCGACGTGCACCTGGTGGAGCGCGCGGTACCAGGCACGTACCGATCTTGCATGCTCGCCGCCAAGCGCTACCGCACCGCCGAACACCGGATGTTTCACCGCGACGCCGACTACATCGAGGGCCGGCGGGTGCGTCGCTCCCGGGAGACGCGGGCGATGGCCCGGCGCACTGCCTTCGGTCGTGACCTGCTGGCCGGGCAGTGGGCCGCCGCGGAGTTCACCGCGCTGTGCCGGCTGTGGCACCTCAGCGTCCCGGTCCCGTACCCGGTGCAGCTGCACGGCACCGAGCTGCTGCTGGAATACCTCGACGAGGCGGACGGACAAGCAGCGCCCCGGCTGGCGCAGCTACGACCTGGACCCGCGACGCTGCGCAGATTATGGGACCAGCTCATCGACACGCTGGTGGTGCTCACCGACGAAGGCCTAGCGCACGGCGACCTGTCCCCGTTCAACCTGCTGGTGCACCGCGGGCGGCTGGTGCTCATCGACCTGCCGCAGGTGGTGGACATCGTCGCCAACCCGCAGGGGCCGGCGTTCCTCGCCCGCGACGTGCGGATCGTGACCGACTGGTTCACCGCCCATGGGCTGCCCAGAAAAGTCGCCGACGCCGGAGCCGCCCGGGTTGTGTACAACCCGTGAGTGGCATTGAGTGCTGGAACACCGTTACTCACTCACGGGCGCGAAGCGCCACCACCGGCCCGATCACGACGATCGCCGGCGGACGGATCCCCCCACTGACGACAGCATGGGCGACCTCGCGCAGGGTGGAACGCACCATCCGCTGGCTGTGGAGGGTGCCGTCGGCGATCACGGCGACCGGGGTGTCCGGCGACCGACCGTGGGTGACCAGCGCGTCGGCGAACACGCCGATCCGCTCGACCGCCATGAGCAGGATCAGAGTGCCGCGCAGCCGCCCGAGTGCCGGCCAGTCCACAAGCGAGGTGGGATCGTCCGGCGCCACGTGGCCGGACACGACGACGAATTCGTGGGTCACGGCGCGATGCGTCACCGGGATTCCCGCTGCGGCAGGTACCGAGATCGCGCTGGTGATACCGGGGACCACGGTCACCGGTACCCCGGCGTCCGCGCAAGCCAGCACCTCCTCGAAGCCGCGCCCGAAGACGTAAGGGTCGCCGCCCTTGAGCCGCACCACGAACCGGCCAGCCCTGGCATGCTCGATGAGCTGCGCGTTGATCTCCTCCTGGGCCATCGCGCGGCCGTAGGGCACCTTTGCGGCGTCGATCACCGTGACGTGCGCACCGAGCTCGTCGAGCAGTTCCCGCGGTGCGAGCCGGTCGGCCAGCACCACGTCGGCTCGGGCCAGCAACCGCCGGCCGCGCACGGTGATCAGGTCGGGGGCGCCGGGTCCCGCGCCAACCAGCGCCACCCCCGGGGTGGCGACGTGATCTTCGGCGTCCGGGGCGTCGTCCACCACCCCGGTGCGCAGCGCCTCAACCAGCGCATCCCGGATAGCGGCGGAGCGGCGCGGGCGGCGCCCGGCGAGCACCCCGATCAGCAGCCCGTCGTGCTCGCCGGTGGCCGCGGTGACGGCGCTGCCACCGGTCGCATCGTCGGCCCGCACGCAGAACACCCGCCGGCGCTGTGCCTCGGCGGCCACCGCAGCATTCACCGCAGGAGCGGAGCTGCAGGCCAGCGCGTACCAGGCACCGGCCAGGTCCCCGTCGACGTAGCCCCGGGCCTCCCAGCGCAGTTCGCCCGCCGTGGCCATCGCCTCGACGGCCGCGGTGGCCTCGGGGGCCACCAGCAATACCTCGGCGCCGGCAGCGATCAGCCGCGGCAACCGGCGTTGCGCGACCGTACCCGCACCGACCACCACGACCGAGCGCCCGGCCAGGTCCAGCCCAACCAGGTACGGCTTCACCGAACCGGCTCCCCGTAGAGCAGCGCGTTCACCGCCGCCGCGGCGACGGCGGCGCCGCCCTTGGCGCTGCGGTTGGACAGCGCCGGCAGACCCGAGTCCCGCAACGCCGCCTTGGCCGCCGCGGCGTCGACGAACCCCACCGGCAACCCGATCACCAGCGCGGGCCGCACCAGGCCGTCCGCGGCCAGCCGGATCAGTTCACGCAGGGCAGTCGGCGCATTGCCCACCGCCCACACGGCGCCGTCAGGGTGCTCGGCAGCGGCCACCCAGATCCCCGCCGCGGACCGGGTCAACCCCACGGGTGTGTTACCGGCCAGGTCTAGCGCGACCACACACTGCCGCGAGGTGATCCCAGCGGCGAGCATCCGAACGTCCACCACCAGCGACACCCCCTCGGCCAGCGCCCGCTGCCCGGCACTCAACGCCTCCTCGTCGCAGACCAGATCGGTGGCGTAGTCGAGGTCCGCGCTGGTGTGGATCACCCGCTCGGTCACCGCGCGAGTGCGCGGCAGCAGCGCCTCGGTGTTCACTTTCGACCGCAGGATCCGGTAGGACTCGACCTCGATCGGATGCTGGGTTCGCGTCACCTCGCCTCCTCTGTGTCCATGCTTCGGTAAACAGGCCTCAGTGACCTCGGCGGGACCGACCCAATCGTTGCGCACGGACTGGCGCCACACTGGATGCAGGGGCCGAACGGAGACCAAGCATGAGCGTCGAAGACCATGACAACGACCTGGCTGACCAGTATGTGCTCGCCCGGAGGTGGCGTCCCGACCTCGACGGACCCGAACTCGCCCGGCTGATCTTGTCGAGACTCAGCGAGGAGCAGTTGCTGCACTATGCGGAGGACGCCCTGGCCTGGGCCCCTCACCCAGCAGACCGCCAGGAGCTGGCGCTGCGCTACGTGCAGAACTTCGTGCTCGCCATGGAAACTGACCCCGACGAGTAGTTCAGCTCGCGAAGCGCATACCGGTCGGGCATTATACACCCATGAGGGGACATACTTCGAATGATCAATATCACATAGGGTACTCAAGCGTGGAGTCCTGTACACAGCCGGTGATGGTGCGTCGCCCGATGCGCCGACGGCTCACGCTCGCGATGGTCAGCACCGCCGTGGCCGTCATGCCGATGGCCTGCGGGTACCAGGGCCTCAGCATGCCCGCACAGACTGCGATTACTCTGCAGGGCGCCGGCGTGCTCACTGCGCCGACCCCAGACTCCGACGCCATCACGTACAACCCGGCATTGGCGCCGGTCGGCTCACGGTTAGCGGCCACCATGACCCCATCGGGCACATCCACCAACGCAGAGTTGACAGTGTCTGGGCTGGTGCCCAACCGGGGCTATGCGGTGCACGGCCACACCAACCGCTGTAATGACAACCCCGCGTTTTCAGGGCCGGATTACCAGAACCGCATCGATCCGGCCGCCACTTCTCTCAAACCATCGAGGAACCCCGAATACGCCAACCCGAGCAACGAGGTCTGGCTGGATGTGCGCACTGACGCAGCCGGCTCAGGCACGTCGCGCGTCACGGTGCCCTTCGTCTTCACCGACCGGGGACCCGGGTCGATCGTGGTGCACGAGGCGCAGGAGACCGCTACGGGTCCGGGCGTGGCGGGGGAGGCGGGTGCCCCGGTCGCCTGCCTCACCCTGACCGCCGCGCGACCGCAAGACAATACCCTGTTGAGCTAGGCAGACCGGCCACCCGAGAAGGCGTTGCGGTCCACGGGAGATGTCCCCGGGGGAGGGGATAGCCAATGCGACCGGCCACGGGTCTGATCGCGTTCGTGGGCGCCGGGCCCGGCGCGGCGGATCTGATCACCCTGCGCGGGGCGCAGCGGCTCGCGGCCGCCGACGTGGTGGTCTGGGCGTCCTCGCTGGTGCCGACCGCAGTGCTGGAGCACTGCGCTGAGAGCGTCGAGCTGCACGACTCGGCGGGGATGACGCTGGAGGATGTGTTCGCGGTGTACGAGACGCACCCGGATGCGGCGATCGTGCGGCTGCACTCCGGGGACGTCTCGCTGTACTCCGCGCTGACCGAGCAGATCTCCTGGTGCATCGGCCACGACCGGGCTTTCGAGATCGTGCCCGGGGTCGGCTCGCTCGCCGCCGCTGCGGCCACCGCCGGGGTCGAGCTCACGGTGCCGGGAGTGGCGCAGAGCGCCGTACTCACCCGGCTCGGCGGCGGCCGGACGGCGGCGTCGATGCCCGCCGGACAAAGCGTCGCCGACTTCGCCCGCCATGGCACCACGATGGCCATCTACCTGTCCGCGGCGCGACCCGCCGCGCTCCGCAAGGAGTTGCTGGTCGGCTATCCACCGCAGACGCCCGCCATCGTCGTCGCGAAGGCCAGCTGGCCGGACGAGACCGTGATCACCACTACGGTGGACGGCCTGGCCGACGCGCTGGCAGGGTCAGGGATCCGCACCGCCGCGCTGGTGCTGGTAGGGCCGGCGCTGGCCGGCATGGGCGACCGCAGCCGGCTCTACGACCCCGTCTACTCGCACGGCTGCCGCCGCCGATCGGTGCCGGGTAGCACCACTGGGCGCGCCATCCCTGCTACCAAGCGCAGGCCGCCGTGACGGGTCAGGGTGGCGCCTGTTACAGGCGGCTACACCTCACTCGCCGGTTCAGCGTACCGGAGCGCAACGGCCGTATCGGATACTCTCGCAAGCAGCGAGCGGGCCCGGCGACGCGTTCCACGGGAGATGGGATGGCCTGATGCGATCGGCCATGACCGGCACTCTCACCATCGTCGGCCTGGGACCTGGTGGGCCCGCCCACCGCAGCCGTGCTGCTGAGGAGGCCGTCCGGGACGCCGACGTCATCGTCGGATACGGCCCCTACCTGGCGGCGTGCGCCGACCTCACCGGCCCGCACCAAACCCTGGTGCCGGGCGCGATGGGCGCCGAGGAGCAGCGTGCCACCGAAGCCGTGCATGCCGCCGCCGACGGTGCCCGGGTCACCCTGGTGTCCTCCGGCGACTCCGGGATCTACGGTATGGCCTCGCTGGCATTGACCACCGCCGCCGCGTTGCCTGCGCAGCGCCGTCCCACGGTGCGGGTGGTGCCCGGCATCACGGCGGCCGCCGCGGCGGGAGCACTGCTCGGCGCTCCGCTGGCCCGCGACTTCGCCTGTGTCAGCTTGTCCGACCTGCTCAACCCCTGGGAGGCGGTGGAGGCGCGGCTGCGCGCGGTGGCCGTTGCTGACCTGGTGCTCGCGCTGTACAACCCCCGCTCGGCAGGGCGGCCATGGCAGCTCAGCCGAGCTCGCGACGTGCTCGCCGAGCACCGACCCAGCGATACTCCCGTCGGGCTGGTCACCGACGCCGGCAGAGACGGCGAGCGGGTGGAGCTCACCACTCTGGCCGAGCTGAACCCTAGCCAGGCAGGCATGCGCACCGTGGTCATTGTCGGCTCCTCGCAAACCACCCGTATCGGCGACTGGCTGGTCACCGCGCGATCACTGGCGACCAGATGACCGCCGACGTACTTCGCTGCGCCATCTCGACCCCATGGGCAGAGGCGGCATTGTGACCGCCGACGTATGTCGTCCCGCGGAGGCGGCATTGTGACCGTTCATCTGGTAGGCGCCGGGCCCGGTGACCCGCAGCTGCTCACCCTGCGCGGCGCCGAGCTGCTAGCGAAGGCCGACCACGTCGTGTACGACCGCCCGTCAATGGCCGAGATTCTGGCGCTCGCGCCGACGGCCACCCGGCACTGCGTCGGCAAGCAGGGCGCCACCCCCGCCCCGCCCCAGCACCAGATCAACGCGCTGCTCATCGAGCTCGGCAGGACTGGAGCGTGCGTGGTACGGCTCAAGGCCGGTGACCCGTTCGTCGTGTCCCGCGGGGGCGAGGAGGCGATGGCACTGGCCGGGGCAGGGGTGGGCGCCGACGTGGTGCCCGGGGTGTCCGCCGCGGTGGCCGCACCGGCGGCGGCCGGGATCCCCGTGATGGTCCGGCGGCTGTCCCGCACGCTGACGGTAGTCGCCGGCAACGACGACCCCGATGAGGTGGACTGGGCGGCCGTCGCGCGCCTGGGCGGCACCGTCGTACTCCTCACTGGGCGGGCGGCGCTGCGCCGGGTGGTCGCCGCGCTGCGTGCGAGCGGGATGCCCGGCGACACCCCGGTCGCCGCGATCAGCGCCGCCACCCGACCACACCAGCGCACCGTCCGCGGCACCCTCGACGAGCCACCGGACCCGCGGCTGGCCCCGCCACTGACCGTCGTGATCGGCGACGTCGCGCGGTTGGACGTTGCCCGGTTTGATGTCACGGCGGGCGAGGTGAGCCGTGCACATCCCTGACGGTTTCGTCTCCCCTGCGGTCGCGGTCGCCGGCGCCGCGGTGGCCGTTGCCGGGCTTGGGCTGTGCGTGCGCCGCGCGGGGCGAGAAGCCAGCGAGCGGCAGCTCCCGCTGGCCGGCCTCGCCGCGGCGTTCTTCCTGGTCCTGGGGGCCCCGATCATCCCGGTTTCGGTAGGCACCAGCGGGCACCTACTCGGCGGCACCCTGGCCGTGGCGCTGCTCGGGCCGTGGCTGGGACCGGTGGTGATCACCGTGGTCACCGTGGTGCAAGCGCTGTTCCTCGGTGATGGCGGGCTGTCCGCGCTCGGGGTCAACGTGGTGAACCTGGCCCTGGTGCCGGCGGCGGTCGGCTACCCGGTGCTGCTCGGGCTGCGCCGAGTGCTGCCCCGTGCATTGCCCCAGGGGCCCGCCGTAATCACAGTGGCCGCCGGAGTCGCCGCTGGGGTGTCGGTGCTCGCCGCGGCGGTGTTGTTCACTGCCGAGTACGCGGTAGGCGGTGCTGCTGGAGTGCCGCTACGCACCGTCGCGGTCTCCACCCTCGGGGTTTACGCACTGATAGCGGTGTTCGAGGGGCTGGTCACCGCGCTGGTGGTGCAGGGGATGCTGGCACTGCGCGCCGACCTCGTGCAGGTGGCTCCATGAGCTCCACGCACACCGAGCTGCTGATCCCCACCGACACCCCGGTGCACCGACTGGCCCCGCAATGCAAGGTCGCCGCGACCGCACTGTTCGTAGTCGCGGTTGCCTGCACCCCGCGGGAGGCGTACTGGCCTTACTTGTGGTACGTGCTGCTGCTCGCCGCGGTCGCCGCGGTGGCGGCGCTGCCGCCACTCATCCTGTTGCGTCGACTGGTGGTCGAGGTGCCGTTCCTGCTGTTCGTGCTGGCGCTGCCGGTGCTGGGCGCACCGCCGCAGCTGACCGTGCTCGGGGTGGACCTGTCGGTGCCCGGGTTGCACGCTGCGGCGACCATCGCGCTCAAGGCGACGTTCGGGCTGCTCGCCACCGGGATCCTGGCCGCGACCACACCTCTACCTGAGATCATCACCGGGCTGGAGCGGTTGCGGGTACCGCGGGTTTTCACCGCGGTCGCGGCGTTCATGGTGCGCTACGCCGAGGTGCTGCTCGCCGAGCTGGCTCGGATGCGCACGGCTGCGGTCTGTCGAGGCGGAGACCCCCGCTGGCTCTGGCAGGTCCGCGACGTAGCAGCCGGTGTCGGCGCGCTGATCGTCCGCAGCTTCGAACGCGGCGAGCGGGTGTACCTCGCGATGGCCTCTCGCGGCTACACCGGTGCCCTGCCGCCCGCGCTGACCGGCACCCCAGCGTCTCGCTCTGCATGGGCCGCGGCGCTGGCGCTGCCGATGCTGGCTGTGACGGCGACGATCCTGGCGTGAGCGAGACCTGCTCGCAGGGTCGAGCCATCAGCACCGAGACCTGCTCGCAGGGTCGAGCCCTCAGCACCACGACCTGCTCGCAGGGTCGAGCCATCAGGCCAGCGATGCTGGTGGTGGGGCACGGCAGTCGCGACGCCGACGGGGTGGACGAGTTCTGGGAGCTGGCGGAGACGATCCGCGCCGTCGCGGGTGACCTGCTGACCGGATTCGGCTTCATCGAGCTGGCCGCACCCACCGTCGACGACGCGATCGACGACCTGGTGGCCCGCGGCGCCACCGAGATCGTCAGCGTGCCGCTGGTGCTGCTGTCTGCCGGACACCTGAAGAACGACGGCCCGGCGGCACTGGCCCGGGCCCGGGCCCGGCACTCGGGGGTGCACTTCTCCCTGGCCCGTGACCTGGGCGTCGAGCCGAACGTCCTGGAGGTGGCCACTGACCGGATCCGGCACGCGGCCGGTGACGCCGACCCCGAAAAGCTCGGCGTGGCGCTGATCGGGCGTGGTTCCAGCGATCCGGACGCCTGCGCGGACCTGTGGAAAATCGGCCGGTTACTCGCCGATGGGCGTGGGCTGGGCACCGTCGAGCCCGGGTTCGTGTCGGTCGCGATGCCGTCGATACCTGAGACGCTGGAACGGCTGCGTCGCCTCGGCGCCGGGACCGCGGTAGTCGCCCCGTTCTTCCTGTTTCCTGGGGTGTTGCGGGACCGGATCTACACCGAGGCGACGAGTTGGGCCCAGGAGCACCCCGAGGTCGAGGTCCGCGGTGCCGCTCACCTGGGACCCGATCCGCGGCTGGCTCGGCTGGTGCTGCAGCGCTACCGGGAGGCACGCCATGGCGACGTGCGGATGAACTGCGACCTGTGCGCCTACCGGGTCCAGTTGCCGGGATACGAGTCCAAGGTGGGCACCCCGATCTCGCTGACGCCACATGGCGACGGCCCGGCGCACGGCTCCCGCCGAGCCCGCCGGGCTACACGGGCTCCCGCTGCTGCACCGCAGATCCGTCGCGGGCGGTTTGTCGGTACTCGGCCTGCCGGCGGCGTCGCCGCGATCGAGGTGCGGGATCTCGATTTCGCCTACCCGGACGGCAGGCAGGCGCTGTCTGGGGTGTCGATGCGCGTCGAGCCCGGTGAGCGGGTCGCCCTGCTCGGCCCGAACGGCGCGGGCAAGACGTCACTGGTGCTGCAGCTCAACGGGGTGCTCACGCCGTCGGCGGGATGGGTGTCCATCGGTGGTGTGGCGGTGGGTCGGCACACCCTGGCCGAGGTCCGCAGGCGGGTCGGGGTGGTCTTCCAGGACCCCGATGACCAGCTGTTCACCCCCACGGTGGGGCGCGACGTGGCGTTCGGTCCTGCACATCTGGGACTGTCTGGCGCTGCACTGGAAGCCCGGGTCGCTGAGGCGCTGTCCTATGTAGGTCTGGCGGATGCCGCCGACCGCCCACCGCACCGGCTGTCCCTGGGTGAGCGGCGGCGTGCCGCGGTGGCCACCGTGCTGGCCATGCATCCCGAGGTGCTGGTGCTCGACGAGCCCACCGCCAACCTCGATCCGGCGGCCCGGCGGGAGTTCGCCGACCTGATCAAACGGCTCGGCATGACGACGCTGCTGGTCACCCACGACCTGCCCTACGCGCTGGAGCTGTGCCCGCGCGCACTGGTCATCGACCACGGGCAGATTGTCGCCGACGGGCCCACCCGGGAATTGCTCGCCGACGCCGGGTTCATGAGCGCGCACCGGCTGGAGCTACCCGCCGGCTTCAACCCGCTGGGGGCCTAATTCTTGGGTCATCGAGCGGCCATGTCGGCCAGGTAGACGTTGTCGTTGAAGCGGGTCAGCGTCCAGCGCTGTCGTAAGGGTAAGCCCGCCCCAACACGGCGGGGCGGATCATTGCGCCCGGGAGCGGTCGCGCTCGTCCCGCAGAGTGATCGCGTCGGTCGGGCAGATCTCCACGCACTCACCGCACGAGGTGCAGCGCGACCCGACGACCATCGGGCGCAGCGGAGCTGGACGCAGCGCCCGCTCCGGGCAGGTGCGCAGGCACGCCCCGCAAGCGGTACACATCGAACTGATCGACAGCAGGTCCAGCGCGGCTACCGCGACGGTGACGTGCTCGCCGCGCTGCTTGGGCACAACCAGCGAGCCCCCGCCCAGCTCCCGAGCCGCGAGCAGGGCGGCCGCCTCGGCGACGCTGCGAGTACCGACGTGACCCCGGACCGATTCGCTGGGATACGGCACGTCGACGGCGTCGAGCTCGGCCGCCGGGTAGCAGTACAGCGGCGCACCGTGCTCCCGGATCACGCAACGCAGCCCCGGCTCGTCGCGGCGCCGGTCGACAGTGGCGAACGCGGTGATCGCCGTCAGGTCCGGCACGGCCAACCGAAGCGCCGACCACACCGCCGATGCGTGCACACCACGGGAGGATCCGAGGCCCACGACCAGGTCAATGGCTCGACCCTGTGAGCAGGTCTCGCCCATCACTTCCGGCCCCACAGCAGCAGCACCGGGTTGGTCGCAGACAACCGCACCGACCCGTCGGGCAGCTCCGCGAACCGCGACGCCGACAACTGGACCCCGTCGACCTGATGGCCCGCCTCCCGCAATGCGGCGCGGCAGGGCACAAGACGGTCCAACGCGGCCAGCGCGACCACGACGCGGGGCGAGGCCTGCGCCGCGGCCCGCACCACGGTGGCCCCACCACCGCCGACGAACACCGCGTCGGGCTCTGGCAACCCCGCCAGCACGGCCGGTGCCTGTCCCTCGAGCACCCGGACGTCCACCCGGTGCGCGCTGGCGTTGGCCACCAAGCGGGCGCACTGCGCGGGATCCCGCTCGACGGCGACCACGGCGGCCCCGAGCCGGGCACATTCCACCCCGACCGAGCCCGAGCCAGCTCCTAGATCCCACACCAACCGGCCAGGCCCGGGGGCCAGCCGCGCCAAGGCTAGCGCCCGGACCTCCGACTTGGTGATCATCCCGTCGCGGTGAGAGAACTCCACCTCGTCCAACGCCCAGCCGGCAGCGGGGGGCACTGGTTCGCCGCCGGCGATCCAGCCTCGAGCGGGCACCGCGTGTGAGTCGGCCAGGCACAGCACGACATGCGGGTCGCGGACCTGCCCGCCGTCGAAGCGTCGCACCTGCTCGTCGGGACCGCCGAGATCCTCGGCGACCAGGACGCTGCGGTGCCAGCCGGCCAGCCCGGCGACGATCTCGGGAGCGCCCGCGCCTGGTGCCGTCAGCACCGCGACCGCGGGATGGGCCCGGCAGACGTTGAGCGCAGCGCGCACAGACCGGCCGTGCGCCGAGACCACGACGACGTCGTCCCAGGACCGGCCCAGCAGCGCGAACGCCCGCGCCACGCTGGACCGCGCTGGCAGCACCACCGGTCGCAGACCACGCTTGCGCAGCGTTCGCACGATGCCGAAGAACCCGGGATCGCCGCTGGCCAGCACCACCGTGAGCGAGCCACCCGGCAACTCGTCCAGCTCCGCAGGCCCGAGCACGGAAGCGCCAGCGGGTACCGGCACGGCGGCGAGCTGGTGCGGCGCGCCGACCACGACCTGCGCATCGGCCAGCGCCTGCGCCGCGCCGGGCGGCAGCGCGACGCCGTCCAGGCCGACCACGGTGACGCTCATCGCACCCAGTCCGGCTCAGTCGCGGCGACCACCCGCTGCCCGGCGAAGTCGACCATCGCCGCCCGCGACGCCAGCGGCCGTCCGACCTCGGCGCTGAACCGGCACAGCGTGTCGGCCACCCGGGTGCAGACATCGTCCCCGCAGATCCGCAACAACCCACCGGCCTCCCAGATCTCATAGGCCCGCCGGGCGGTCGGGGCGCCGCGGATCTCCGCGATGTCATTCGGATCACCGCCGTGCGCGGCGGTGATCTCCGCCAGCAGGCCGGTGTCCACCTTGGACCTGGTGTAGTGAGTCATCAGGACCCCGGAGGCCAGCTTGGTCAGCTTGCCGATCATGCCGACGAACACTACCTCGGTCAGGCCATGCGCCACCGCGCGGCGTAGCGCCGCCCCGGTGAAGTCGCCAACTTCAACGAACGCCACCGGCGGCAGATGCGGCAGCAGCCGCATCGCCCCACGCTCGGTGCGCCCACCGGTGGCCAGCACTAGCGTCGGCACATCCTGCGCAGCCATCACCGCCACCGCCTGCTCGACCGAGGCCCGCCAGGAGGCGGTGGAGAACGGGCGGACGATCCCAGTGGTGCCCAGGATGGAGATCCCTCCCTCGATGCCCAGCCGACGGTTCGTGGTCTTGCGGGCCATTCGCTCGCCCTCCGGCACGCTGATCGTCACGTCGACACCCCGCCCGCCGGACGCCTCGCGCACCGCGTCGGTGATCATCTGTCGGGGTACCTGGTTGATCGCGGGTTGCCCGACCGGCAACCCCAGCCCGGCACGGGTGACCATCCCCACTCCCTCGCCAGCGTGCAGCACGATCTCGCCGTCATCGCGCCAGGCGACGGTGGCTGTTAGGTGCGCGCCATGCGTCACGTCGGGATCGTCACCGGCGTCCTTGACCACCACCGCGATGGCGGTGCCCCCCTCACAACGCAGCGAGTGGACGGTGAAGGTGTGCCGATCACCAGAGGGAAACGGAATGTTCACAGTAGACAATTCAGATAATTCGGTGCCGCTCAGCGCTGCGACTGCGGCCTTGGCCGCGGCGGCCGAGCACGCCCCGGTGCTGAACCCGGTGCGCAAAGCGTGCGGCCGCAGCTTCGCGGTACGAGGCAGATCCGGCTCGCGCAGCGCTGGCCCCGGCTCGCGCAGCGGTGGCTCCGTCACAGCTGCGCTCCTCGGCCGTTGCGCTGCGGTAGGACCACCACAGTGGACAGGTAGGCCGCAGCGTCGGTCTGCGCCAGCGGGGTGATCCGCTGGTCAGGGGTGCCGAGGTGCTCGGCGCACCAGGCGCGGTCCAGCGCACCAGCGGCGGCGACCCGCTCGCGCAGCTGCGCCAGCCGCCGGCCGCCCTTGTAGACGACGACCGTGCTGTTCCGTCGTGACGCGGCGCTCAGTGCTTCGTCCAGCGCGCCGAGGTCGCGGGACAGCGGGACCAGGGTGAGCGGTTCGGATCCCTCGATCAGGATCAGGCCCGCGGCGCTGGCGGCGGCCTGCATCGCGGTGATGCCGGGGATGGTGCGGATCCGCGCGTCGGGCAGCAGTTCGCGCACGGTCTCGGCGAGGTAGCCGAACGTGGAGTACACGCAAGGGTCACCGAGGGTGGCGAAGGCCGCGGTGCCGCCGTGCTCGCGCAGGTACTGCACGACCCGCTCGGCGGCCGCGTCCCAGCACTGGTGGCGTCGCCGCTGCGGCCCGTCGACATCGTCGTTGAGCGCGAACACCAGCCGTTCCAGGCGGCCGTGGGTCAGATGCGCCCGCGCCACGGCCTCGGCCCGCCCCGCCAGGTCGGGAGCCATCACAGGGACAAACACCCGCCCGGCGGCGGAGAGCTCGCGCACCGCGGCGACGGTCAGGAGGTCCGGGTCCCCCGGACCTACCCCGATCCCGACCAGCTCCCGCGTCACGATTCGCCTTCCCCGCAGCTCGACACAAAGCGTGCCACCGCTGCTGGATGCGCTACTGGGTGAGTATGCAGGAACGACGCGTGCACACCGCCCTGCACGAATCCTTCCGGTGGTGCGCCCGACCAGGCCCAGGCGGATGAGCCCGCGCAGGGGGTGACGGCGGTGCGATGAAACTCGTGACCGCTCACTCGGGTGCCCTCCGGGTGCAGCACCGAGTCACGCAACGCCACCGCGTCGCGGTAGCCCAGCACCAGCCGGTCAGTCATCGCCGCCTCGGCGTCGAGCACTCCGCACATCGGTGCGCCGTCCAACGAGCGGCACAGGTACAGCAGCCCACCGCATTCAGCGTGCACCGGTGCCCCGCGGCGGGCTAGGGCGGCGACGTCAGCACGCAGTGCCGCATTGGCCGACAGCGCCTCGGCGTGGCACTCGGGGAACCCGCCAGGCAGCACCAGGCCAGCAGTACCCGGGGGCAGCGACTCGTGGTGCAGCGGATCGAAGGGCGCGACCACGGCTCCGGCCGCGGCGAGTAGTTCGGCGTGCTCAAAGTAGCCGAAGGTGAACGCCGGCCCGGCGGCCACCGCGACCACCGGCTCCCCCGTCACCGCGGCGACCTCAGCGGCCGGTTCCCACGGCGGTTCAGGCAGCGAAGGTTCAGGCAGCGGTGCCACCGCCTCCGCTTGCGCGGCGAGCGACATCACCGCGTCCAGGTCGACCTGCGCGGCTACCGCGTCGGCCCAGCGCTGCACCACCCGCGCCGCGGCAGCGTGCTCGGTGGCGGTGACCAACCCCAGATGCCGCGACGGCACCGCCAGCGCGTCATCCCGGCGCAGCGCACCGAACACTGGCAGGCTCACCTCGGCGCACGCGTCCCGGCAAACCTGTTCGTGGTGCGCCGAGCCGACCCGGTTGAGCACCACTCCGGCGATCCGAACACCGGCGTCGAAGGACCGGAACCCGTGCAGCAGTGCAGCGAGGCTGCGGCCCTGCCCGCGCACGTCGACGACGAGCAGCACCGGAGCCCCGAGCAGCACGGCGACGTGTGCCGTCGAGCCGTGGCCGGGCGTACCGGTGCGGCCGTCGAACAAGCCCATCACGCCCTCGACGACCGCGAGCTGCGCCCCGGCCGCCCCGTGCGCAGCAAGCGGGGCGATCCGTTGCTTGCCGACCAGCACCGGATCGAGGTTGCGGCCGGGCCGCCCGGTAGCCAGCGCGTGGTAGCCCGGGTCGATGTAGTCAGGGCCGATCTTGAACCCGGCCACCGCGGTGCCCCGCCGCCGCAACGCGGCCATCAGCCCGGTGGCCACTGTGGTCTTGCCGGCGCCCGACGCGGGCGCGGCCACGACCACCCGTGAGTGGGGTTGCGAGCTATAGCTC